>CP113924.1:0-172500 GCA_029391995.1 Streptococcaceae bacterium ESL0729 | reverse complement strand
TAATTCAACTACCTATGGAGCCTAGCGGGATCGAACCGCTGACCTCCTGCGTGCAAAGCAGGCGCTCTCCCAGCTGAGCTAAGGCCCCAATCTTCTTTGAGAAGATATATATCTTGTTTTAGGTATAAACCTCTCAAAACTAAACAATGCAAAACTAAATGTGCAGGTATCCTCGTATTTTCCTTTAGAAAGGAGGTGATCCAGCCGCACCTTCCGATACGGCTACCTTGTTACGACTTCACCCCAATCATCTATCCCACCTTAGGCGGTTGGCTCCTTGCGGTTACCTCACCGACTTCGGGTGTTACAAACTCTCGTGGTGTGACGGGCGGTGTGTACAAGGCCCGGGAACGTATTCACCGCGGCGTGCTGATCCGCGATTACTAGCGATTCCGACTTCATGTAGGCGAGTTGCAGCCTACAATCCGAACTGAGAGAAGCTTTAAGAGATTAGCTTGCCGTCACCGGCTTGCGACTCGTTGTACTTCCCATTGTAGCACGTGTGTAGCCCAGGTCATAAGGGGCATGCTGATTTGACGTCATCCCCACCTTTCCTCCGGTTTATTACCGGCAGTCTCGCTAGAGTGCCCAACTTAATGATGGCAACTAACAATAGGGGTTGCGCTCGTTGCGGGACTTAACCCAACATCTCACGACACGAGCTGACGATAAACCATGCACCACCTGTATCGAGTGTCCCAAAGGAACTCCCTATCTCTAGGGATAGCACTCGTATGTCAAGACCTGGTAAGGTTCTTCGCGTTGCTTCGAATTAAACCACATGCTCCACCGCTTGTGCGGGCCCCCGTCAATTCCTTTGAGTTTCAACCTTGCGGTCGTACTCCCCAGGCGGAGTGCTTAATGCGTTAGCTGCGACACTCAGGGGTGGATACCCCCGAACATCTAGCACTCATCGTTTACGGCGTGGACTACCAGGGTATCTAATCCTGTTTGCTCCCCACGCTTTCGAGCCTCAGCGTCAGTTACAGTCCAGAGAGCCGCTTTCGCCTCCGGTGTTCCTCCATATATCTACGCATTTCACCGCTACACATGGAATTCCACTCTCCTCTACTGCACTCAAGTTCACCAGTTTCCAATGCTTACAATGGTTGAGCCACTGCCTTTTACATCAGACTTAATGAACCGCCTGCGCTCGCTTTACGCCCAATAAATCCGGACAACGCTTGCCACCTACGTATTACCGCGGCTGCTGGCACGTAGTTAGCCGTGGCTTTCTGGTAAGATACCGTCAGCCAGAAAGCTTTCCACTCTTTCTGGTGTTCTTCTCTTACAACAGAGTTTTACGATCCGAAAACCTTCTTCACTCACGCGGCGTTGCTCGGTCAGACTTTCGTCCATTGCCGAAGATTCCCTACTGCTGCCTCCCGTAGGAGTCTGGGCCGTGTCTCAGTCCCAGTGTGGCCGATCACCCTCTCAGGTCGGCTATGTATCATCGCCTTGGTGAGCCTTTACCTCACCAACTAGCTAATACAACGCGGGTCCATCTCATAGTGTACCATTTGGCACTTTCAACTCTGTATCATGTGATACTAAGTGTTATGCGGTATTAGCTACCGTTTCCAGTAGTTATCCCCCTCTATAAGGCAGGTTACCCACGCGTTACTCACCCGTTCGCTGCTCATCCATCTAGTACAAGTACCAGATTTCAGCGCTCAACTTGCATGTATTAGGCACGCCGCCAGCGTTCGTCCTGAGCCAGGATCAAACTCTCATATAAATTATGAGCAGACTATTAATAGTCACTAGCTCGCTTTTGTTGCTTTATTTATTGTCAAAATTGACAGTTGAATGTCTAAACATTCACCCTGCACATTTGGTTCGTTTTGCTTTGTTCAGTTTTCAAAGGTCTATCGCTGTCTCCTTCGAGACAACTTCATTAGTTTATCAAAACTTGTTTTACTTGTCAACCACTTTTTTAAAGTTTTTTTCAAGCTTGTTTTGAACTGTTGCCCTCAGACAACTTTTATAGTTTACTATGACTTAATGTCTTTGTCAACTACTTTTTTAACTTTTTTCTTAGTTGTTTAACCAAGTTATCCAACTAAGTGTTGCCCTTAAGCAACTTTGTTAGTTTACCATCTGTTGGATTTTCTGTCAATATGTTTTTGAACTTTTTTCAAAGTCTTAAATCACAAATTGACCTGTCCTTGACAGTGTTATTATTCTATCAAAGTTTGCAAGGGCTGTCAACTAGTTTTTCAAAAATAATTCCTATCTTTGGAATTGTACTCCCTATCTTGATATAATGGCCAGTAGAGAAAACTTTAGGAGTGAATATATGAATATTATTGAATTTAAAGATGTCAATTACGCAGTTGATGATTTAAATATTTTGAAGAATTGTAATTTATCAATTGAAAGGGGCGATTTTTTGACCATTACGGGCCCCTCAGGAAGTGGTAAGTCGACTATTTTAAAGCTTGCAGCCAATCTGATTTCCCCTACTAGCGGGCAGATTATCTATGAGAACAAGGATGTATCAGCTTTAAATCCTATGTCCTACAGGCAGGAAGTGTCCTACTGTTTCCAGCAACCCCTTCTATTTGGTAAAACGGTTGAAGATAATTTGGCTTTTCCCTTCAAAATTAGAGGTATGGAAGTTGATTCTAAGAAGATATCTGATTTTTTAAGGGAGGTTGACTTGGATGATTCCTATAAGTCAAAACTAATTAATGACCTTTCTGGAGGTGAAAAGCAAAGGATTGCTTTAATCCGTAATCTTATCTTCACGCCCAAGGTTCTACTGCTTGATGAGGTAACGGCAGGTCTTGATGACCAAACAAAAAAAATTGTTCTTCAATTAATTACATCCACCAACCAAAGTGGAGTGACTGTCGTTCGTGTTACCCATGATCAAAGTGAGATTGATGAGTCCAAGCACCTAATAAAAGTCATTGATGGAAAGGTTGTCCAATGAATTCAATTAATGTAAATAATTTATCCCTAGTCCTTAGCCTAGGGCTCGTTCTTGTAGCGGTTTTTATTTCTCAAAAGGAACATTTGGGACTTTCAAGAGATATCCTTTATAGTGTGACACGTGCTGTTATTCAACTTACAGCTATTGGTTATGTCCTAAAATATATCTTTCAGGTAAATAATTATGTCCTAACTCTACTTATGGTTTTCTTTATCATCTTAAACGCTTCTTTAAGTGCTCACAAGAGAAACCCTAATCCGAGAGGAAAATTCTTTAGCTCCTTCTTGGCCCTTTTGATTAGTACTTCGATTACTTTAGGTATTCTTATTTTATCTGGTGCCCTAAAATTTATTCCTTCACAGGTTATTCCTATCACTGGAATGATTGCCAGTAATTCTATGGTGGCAATCGGTCTTTGCTACCGCAGTATGGGAACTCAGTTTGAGCAGGAGGAACAACAGGTTTTAGAAAAACTATCCCTTGGAGCAAGCCCCAAACAGGCTTCGATTGATATTTTAAGAAGTAGCATTAAAACAGCCATGCAGCCAACAATTGATTCTGCAAAAACTGTTGGTCTGGTCAGCCTTCCTGGGATGATGTCTGGATTAATCTTTGCAGGAGTTGATCCAGTTCATGCCATCAAATATCAAATCATGGTTACTTTCATGCTTCTTTCAACCACAAGTATCGGATCTTTTATTGCAGGCTATAAGAGTTACAAGGATTATTATAATAGCCAAGACCAACTTATTATTGAACAAAAATAAAAAAGCGACGATGTCGCTTTTTTATTTGGTACCAAATAATCTATCTCCAGCATCCCCAAGGCCTGGAACTATATATCCATGTTCATTTAAACGCTCGTCAAGACTTGCTGTGTAAATGTCAATATCTGGATGAGCTTCTTGTAGGGCCTTAACTCCCTCTGGTGCTGCAACTAGACAGACAAATTTGATATTTGTAGCACCACGTTTTTTAAGGCTATCGATGGCAAGAATGGCTGAACCACCTGTAGCAAGCATGGGATCGACAACAAAAATCTGCCTTTGGTCAATATCTTCAGGAAGTTTTACCAAATATTCTACTGGCTGTAAAGTTTCCTCATCACGGTACATACCGATATGGCCCACCTTGGCAGCTGGAATTAGGCTTAAAATTCCATCAACCATACCAATACCTGCCCTTAGGATAGGAACAATGGCTAATTTTTTACCAGCCAAGGTCTTTTGAACAGTCCTTGTGATGGGTGTTTCAATTTCAAGGTCTTCAAGGGGAAGGTCTCGACTGATTTCATAACCCATAAGCATGGCAATCTCATTAACTATCTCACGAAATTCCTTAGTTCCTGTCTTTGTTTGACGAATTATAGTCAGCTTATGCTGAATAAGCGGATGATCAATTACTTGAAAGTTTCCCATCTTTTTCCTCCTAGATTTATTATAGATATTATAGCAAAAAATAGCTAAACTTTCTTATTCAAGTCCTTCAAGCATGTGAGCAAGTCGCGTGCAAGCTAGCTTAATATTTTCTAAGGAAGTTGCTACATTCATTCTTGCATGAAGCTTGCCTTCTTTTCCAAATGTTAAGCCTGGATTTAAAATTAGCTTGGCTTCTTCCTTCAAAAGGCGATTTAATTCCTTATCATCTAGTTTGTAGGCTGAAAAATCAAGCCACAATAGGTAGGTTCCTTGTGGTTTCATAACCTTCAATTTACTTGCATGCTTTGAAAGATAATCGATGAGATAGGTAATGTTTTCTTCCAAAACTTTTTTAAGCTCCTCTAGCCAGGCCTTACCATGGGTATAAGCAGCTTCTGTTGCTAGATAGCCCAGTGTACTAATTCCTGTTTGATGGTTGGCCTCCTGAACTTCCTTAAATTTTGCCCGCAATTTTGGATTTTCAATTACTGCATAAGAATTTTTAGTACCTGCAATATTAAAGGTCTTAGTTGCAGCTGTTAAAAGAATGGTAAAGTCAGAAAAACTTCTATCAACTGTATTTATTGAATGATGTACATTTTCATAAAGAACTAGATCTTGATGAATCTCATCAACTACTAGAATTACACCATATTTTTGGCAAAGTTTTCCAATCCTTGAAAGCTCATCTTTAGACCAAACACGTCCACCAGGATTATGAGGACTACAAAGGATGTATAGCTTAACTTCTTTTGTAGCTAAATCTTCTTCCAATTGGACAAAATCAATCTCAAATTGCCCTTTTTTTTCAGTCAAGGAGTTAGCGACAAGCTTTCTTCCCTTAAGCCTTACTGTTTTAGCAAAAGGTGGGTAAACTGGACTATTGATCAAGACCGCATCTCCCTTTTTGGTAAAAGACTCTATAGCAATTGATAGACCAGCTAGGACACCGTCTAAGAAGGTTATGCTATCTTTTGAAATTTTATAGTTATGCTCACGCTCCGCCCAATCTATAATAGCTTGGTATAAGCCCTCTGGTGGATAGCTATAGCCATAAACATCAGAGAGGGCAAAATTTTGAGCAGCTTTTCTGATATCATCTAGGACTTCAAAATCCATATCTGCAATCCACATGGGTAAAAGCTCAGGGTCATTTTTGACCTCAGCCCACTTGATACTATCATCATTTAATCTATTAGGTATGTCTGTAAAATTGTACACTTTTATCTTCTCCTTGAGCTAGCTAGATTTTAAACTTAAACTGATTTTCATTGTAACATTAATCATTACAAAGAGAAAAAAATAATAGCAGGAAGAAATTTCTTCCTGCTATTATGGTTAAGATAATTATTTTCTTTTTGAGTTAAAAATAATATTTAAAGTGATTGAAACAAGTGCCGCAATAACAATCCCATTTGTTAAGAACATTTGTGCTGTTTGAGGGAATGAATTAAAGAGGCTAGTATTATGAAGTCCTACACCACTTGCAATTGATACGGCAGCAATTAGTAAGTTATACTCATTTTTTTCAAAATCAATGCTATTTAACATTCTCATACCTTGAACGGCTACCATACCAAACATTACAAGCATTCCACCACCTAAGACAGGACTTGGAATCATTTGAGCCAATGCTCCAAATTTTGGAACCAGACCAAGAATAACTAAGAAGAGGGCTGTATAATAAATTGGCTTGCGAGATTTAATGCCTGAAAGCTGAACCAGACCAACATTTTGTGAGAAACCTGTGTAGGGGAAGGTGTTAAAGATACCACCTAAAACAACAGCCAAACCTTCTGCCCTATAACCATTACGAAGTCTTTCTTCGGTCAACTTATCACCTGTAATGTCAGCAAGGGCAAAATAAACACCTGTTGATTCTACTAAGGAAACAAGAGCGATAATACACATCATAAGGATACTTGAAAGTTCAAAGACTGGCTTTCCAAAGAAGAAGGGGCTTGGAACGTGCACCCAGGGAGCTAGTGCAATGGCTTGGGTATCAACTAGGCCAAAGAATGAACCAATCAGGGTTCCTGCAACTAGACCAATAAGGATGGCAATTGATCTAATAAATCCCTTAAAGAAGTAATTGATGGCCAGGATAATAAAGATGGTTACTAGAGCTAGGATAACACTTTCCATACTTGGACTGTCTGAGTTACTTCCCATGTTTCCAACGGCTACAGGAATAAGGGTAAGTCCAATCGTTGTGATTACACTCCCTGTTACAATTGGTGGAAAGAACTTTCTAATTTTTGAAAAGAAACCAGCAATTAGAACAACAAATATTCCTGAGGCAATAATTGATCCAAACATGGCACCAGCTCCATGCTTGGCTCCAATAATTGAAAGTGGAGCTACTGACTGAAAGGCTACTCCCAAAACAACTGGCAGACCAATACCAAAATGTTTATTGAGTTGGAGCTGAAGAAATGTCGCTAGACCACACATAAAAATATCTGTTGAAATTAAGTAGGTCAACTGGGCCGGTGTATAGTTTAGAGCACTTGCAATTAAAATCGGCACCAGGATACTTCCTGAATACATGGCAAGTAGGTGTTGGAGGCCAAGAACTGCGGCTTGACTATTTTTGTTTTCATTAAATTCCATTTAACTAGGCTCCTATCTAGGCATCTGCTTGAGCAAAAACAACTTGGCCATCTTCAAATTTTTCAATTCGGGCCAGGGATACAAGCTTGTAGCCTGTATCTTGTAAAAGTTTTCGTCCATCTTGGAATGATTTTTCAATAACAATTCCAATACCCTCAACACTAGCTCCTGAAGCTTCGATGATTTCAATAAGTCCAAGAGCAGCCTGTCCGTTGGCCAGGAAATCGTCAATGATTAAAACTCGGTCATCCTCCTCAAGGAATTTTTTTGAAATCGAAACGGTACTTGTAACTTGTTTGGTGAAAGAATAGACCTCTGCTGTTAAAAGCTCATCATTCATGCTGATATTCTTAGCCTTCTTGGCAAAAATCATTGGTAGGTCTAAGGCTTCTGCCACATAAAGGGCTGGGGCAATACCGCTTGCCTCAATAGTCACTACCTTAGTAATTCCAGCGTCAGCAAAAACTTCCGCAAATCTTTGTCCAATAGCCTTCATTAGCTTGTAATCAACCTGGTGGGTTAGGAAACTGTCAACCTTTAAGATATCTTCCTTTAAAACTTGACCATTTGTCCTTATTCTTTCTTCCAGCAACTTCATTTGTATCCATCTCCTAAATTTTATAAGAAATAAAAAAACCAGCACCTATCGTGAAAGTGCTAGCCATTACAAATGAGAAGACAACTTTCACTCATTGTAAGACATTCCGGTGTCTTGTAGAGACTCTAGGCCAATTCCTAGAATAAATAAGTGATAACTATTTTTATTTTTAGATTTATATGTACATTAGCAGGTCTTTTTACTTTTATATTAACTTTATGACCTAACTACAGCTACTATTATATCATTTTTTGGCAAAAAATCTACAATATCCGATAGATTTAAGTTTTATATAGTAGATAGTTCGTTTTTAAAAGGGAATCCCCACCAAAGGAGATCCCCTAAAAATTTTTTAAATTAAGGCTGTAATAACAGCTCCTGCAACTACTAGAAGAATTCCCAGCAGGAAGTGACGAAATTCTTTTTTTGTCTTGCTTTCATGTAGAATATAGATTCCACTAAAGCCTCCAATAACCAGGTTAAGTTGAGAAAAGGTAAAGGCTGTAGCAAGTCCAAGGCTACTTGTTGATGAGATAAGTAGGCACATATTACCAATGGCCCACAAGAAACCAACAAAGAGACTTTTTACAACAGGACTTGTAGCTAAGGCCTTAAATGGATTTTCCTTCCTTACAAAGAAGTAGATCAAGAGGGCTCCTGTAATACCACCAATAGCTTGCGGCAGTAAAAGGCTATCTGTAAATTCCCGGCCCGTATTGATATCGTTGAAAAATTGATAAGCCTTTGGTAGGACTGAGTAAAGGCCCCCAAAGATTCCTGCAACCAAAAGACTGGCAATCCCTTTTTTACTAAATTTAGACCTGTCCTTATTAGACTTACTCTTATTAGATGCTTCTTGGTAGCTGGTCATACTTGCTCCAGCAATTACTAGGACAATTGAGATGATTCCAAAAATCCACTGGACAAGCCCAACCCATTCATGGAAGATAAAGGCCCCTAGAAGGGAGTTTAAAATCAACTGCAAGGCAGCAACGAGAGGAACTGTTTTTGAAACCCCAAGTTCATTCATTGCCGAAAATTGACCAATATTAGCTAGGGATAGTAAAAATCCACTTGCAAACCCAACCGCAAAAATAGGCAGGGTAATATTGGTTGTGCTTATTAGGGTTACAGCTGTCGAAAATATCAGAAAACCAGCCATAGATCCCAAGGTCGTCTCTTCTGGAGTTGCCTTAGTCTTTGCAAAGCCTACTCCGATTAACCCCCAAGAAATGGCTGGAATCAAAGCTATTAAATACATCATGTCGAATACTTCTCTTTCTATCTCGTTAACTTTATTATATAATCGTATACGTATCTATCCTATTTTAATACTTTTGTAAAATGATAGCAAGATTTTAACGTTTTTTTCACTATTTTGTCCATCAGATGCCTAAATTTTACCATTTGAAAGTATTTTTAATTTACCTATTTTCAAAAAATAAATTATCTGCTATAATAATTGAAGATAAAGATTTGCCGCAATAGCTCAGTCGGTAGAGCAGCACCATGGTAAGGTGAAGGTCGTAGGTTCGATTCCTATTTGTGGCATTAAAAAACAACCAATGAATCCTTTAAATATAAGGGATTCGTTTTTTTTGGTCAAAATTTTGGTCAATTACTTCTTTAACCTAATTTCCGATATCATCGATATTTATGTATCAAAAAAGCAGGAGGTTCAGGCCCTCCTGCTTTTGTAGCTTTTAATTACGATATAAAATTTTTATACGTATCCTCTTTTTTTGTAGATTAATGGCGTAAATGCTAGAAGAATCAAACTCCAAACTATCATGACAAGAGCTTGTTTTCCTGTATAATTTGCAAAGGAAAAAGCATTTTCTGCAAAGGTAAGAGGAATATATTCTATGAAAGAACGTAGTTCTGAAAAATTTCCTAAAATATTCATAATCGCTACACCTATTCTAAGGAATAGAAGAACAAAAATGAAGGAAAATAAGGTATTTTTTAAATATAAGACCACGATGGTGCCTATAGAAAATAAGAACAAACCAAAAATTAAATAAGATGCAGTTATATGACCCAAAAGATTTACTAAGTTAACCTCATCATGGCCATAATAAAGCTGCTGAATAAGAACCTCAAAATATGCAATCAAAGAAGTAACTAAGCTTACTATGAGCATGACCGCAAGCTTTCTTAAAATAATCTCTAAAGGACTTCTGTTACTAATTCGAATCATATTGATTGTCTTATATTGAAATTCTACTCCAAATAAACTTACAGATAAGTATAAGATCAAAAAAATTGAGAAAGTCGAAAACATAGCATAGATGTTGTCCACTCTAAATGGTCCACCTAAATATTCCCTGGAATAAATAATACCGAATCCTGATATTAATGATAACATCCAAAAAATTGGGATACTTAGCTTACAGACATCCTTCCTTAAAAATAAAGTTTCAAATTTACTTGCCATTAAAAAATTACCTCGCTTAGACTTACTTTTTCCTTATTCATTGGGATATTTTTTGTGCTCAAAAGTAACTCGACCTGTCCAATATTTACGGCTGAAACAATAATATCTCGCCCCTCTTGCTCGTAAGGAATACCTTCTAGTTCCAAAAGTTCAATCAATCCACTTTGGCTAAGCTCAAAACTATAGATTTTGAATTTCAAATATTCTACCGAATCTAGCATGATTAACTTTTGATCTCTAAGCAGAACATTCTTATTACAAACCTTATCTAAGTTTTCTAAAATATGACTTGAAATGATAAAGGTTATACCCTGATCCACAGACAATTGTTTTATGAGCTTTAAAAGACTATCTATTCCGGCTGGATCTAAACCATTTGTTGGCTCATCTAGCAAAATAAATTCATTAGAGGCAATCAAGGCGACAAACAAGCCAATTCTTTGCTTCATCCCCAGAGAAAGCCTAGAAACCTTTTTATTCAAAAAACTTTCTACACCAAGCATATTCTTATATTTAGCGATAATATCGTAATCTTTTTCATACAATTTACAGTAAAATTTAAGATTACTTAAGACGGACATATCCTTATAAAGACTTGGTTCTTCAATAAGAACTCCTATGCTTCTCGAATTAACAGTAATATTCGCTGAATATCCTGGAATTATTCCAGAAATCAGTTTCATTAAGGTACTTTTTCCGGCACCATTATTACCTATCAGGCCTACAATATCTCCTGCCTCTATCGATAAATTCCCATCATCAATAATCACTTTTTTCCCATACGAAAAATTTAAATTTCTAATGGTTAAAACGTCCATTCTTTTTCCTCCTTGATAAAATAAAATTTATTAGCCCCATATAAAAAATAGAAACCTATTTTTTATATAAACAGTATAGCATTAATTTTGTGATTAATTATTCATTATTAAATACAAAACATTTAAAGAACATAATGTTAAGTTGATTAAATACAAAAAACAGGAGATTCACGCCCTCCTGCTTTTTATGGGTTTTAATTAGCTAGTATCTGTTCAACAAATCTTTTTACACACCTTTTGAACTTACAAGATCACAGCTTCTAAAGTCCAGCTGGTTAATCTCCCTCTTTTGGTAGCGATTATCCATGAATTTTGAATCATAGGCTAAAAGCTTGTTCAGCTCAAGCGAACCAAGAGAGCTATCAGTAATCCTGCTATCATAAATATTAAGGTCTCCACTAGATGAAATCATGGTGAAGTCACAATTTTTAAAACTACAATCCCTAATCTCTTTTTTATTAGTATTTTTTAAATAAACCTTATCAAAAAAACAATTTAAAAAATGTAAATTATTAATATCTAGGTGAGAAAAATCAATTTCTGATAGATTACACTTATTGAATATCAAAACCTTTCGTGGCTTGGTCAAATTTTGCTTATTAATCATCTCTTCAATCTGATTCTGACTAATTTTTTCTTTATCGTTCATTTTATTTTAATATCCTTATAATTTTGTCTAATAACTGCTTAATAGGTAAAATTAAGAAATACACCTATAAATTTATTTGTAAAGCTTGATTTTAAACTTTTATCACCCAAAAGTAAAGAGTCTATAAAAAATAAAAACCAGATAAGATGAAAATTATCCTATCTGGTTTACTTTTTTACTGAATGTTTTCAAGAAAATTACTCGTCTTTTTCACTGTTCTTTCTGCTGTGCCTATAGCTAAAAAGCACGCCCAAGAAGGCCATAACAAGAGCTGTTACTAGAGCCACTATACCGCTAGTCTTCCTAACAAGACTAATACCTGTACTTGGTAAATTTTCCTGGTTAATAGCAGGATTATTAGCAGATACTTCTTTACTATCCACCTTGCTGGTATCAGACGGTGAGGTAGACGGATTCGCTTGAGCAGAATTGGTATTTTTTGTATAGACTACCTTATAGTTTAAGTCGCTACTTAAAGCATCAACAGTCTGAGCTGAAATTTCTTTTTTATCAGCTGTATAGCCTTTTAATTCAGGACTTTTTACTGCATCAAAGGTTTGAGCTTCACTCCAAGAACCATAAGATTTTTCTTCCGTCACTGCATCCACTGAAACCTTGCGAGTGAAAGTTAAGGCTTTGGTAAAGGTGTCAGCAGCCTGGCTGCCATCAGAATACTGGTAATTAATTGTTTCATTAACTGTTTTTGATTCCTCAAAAACGATTGGAGCATTCTTGGTATAGGTTACTACATAATTCAAATCACTAGAATTTCCATTAACCGTTTGAGCTGAAATTTCTCCTTTATCAGCTGTATATCCTTTTAATTTAGGACTTTCTACTGCATCAAAGACCTGACTTTCGCCCCAGTCACTATAGGTCTTCTCACCGGTTACAGGGTCTGTTAGGACTGTGCGAGTAAAGGTCAAGGCCTTAGTATAGACTTCAGCAGCTTGACTACCATCCGCATACTGATAGTGAATGCTTTCGTTGATAGTCTTCGATTCACTTGAAATATTTGGAGCATCTTTAGTATAAGTAACTGTATAATTCAAATCACTGGAATTTCCGTTTACCGTTTGAGCATTAATCTCTGCCTTATCAGCTGTATATCCCTTAAGTTGTGGACTTTCTACTGCATCAAAAGTTTGATCCACGCTCCAAGAACCATAAGTCTTCACTCCTGTGACTGCATCTGTTGAAACTGTCCGAGTGAAGGTCAGGGCCTTGGTATAGGTTTCAGCGGCCTGACTGCCATCTGTATACTGGTAATGAATTGTCTCATTGACCGTTCTTGTTTCATTAGAGATTCCTGGGGCATCCTTGGTGTAAGTTACCACATAATTCAAGTCATCTGTATCCCCATTGACTGTTTGGGAATTAATCTCTGCCTTATCAGCTGTATATCCCTTAAGTTCTGGGCTCTTTACTGCATCAAAAGTTTGATCCGCGCTCCAGGCACCATAAGTCTTCACTCCTGTGACTGCATCTGTTGAAACTATCCGAGTGAAGGTCAGGGCCTTGGTATAGGTTTCAGCGGCCTGACTGCCATCTGCATACTGATAGTGAATCACTTCGTTGATTGTTTTTGACTCACTAGCAGTAATTGGGGCATCCTTGGTATAAGTTACTACATAATTTAGATTACCACTGTCTCCATTTACTGTTTGAGCATTAATCTCAGCTTTATCTGCTGTATATCCCTTAAGTTCTGGGCTTTTTACTGCATCAAAAGTTTGATCCACGCTCCAAGAACCATAGGTCTTCACTCCTGTGACTGCATCTGTTGAAACTGTCCGAGTGAAGGTTAGGGCCTTGGTATAGGTTTCAGCGGCCTGACTGCCATCTGCATACTGATAGTGAACATCTTCATTAACGGTCTTTGTTTCCTCACTTTGGTCAATTCGGTGCTTAAGGACTACTGTAAAATCAGAATCTAAATTTGAAGCAAAGGTATAACCTGTAGATGGATATGGGTCACTTACCAGCTCATATCCCTTTGATTTTAGAATTGCAATAGTTGGTGAGGTCCGGTAATTATCCAAGACATTATACATTCCTCTATCATTTGTATAGGTGTAAGTATCCCCATCAATTTTTTGATTATTATTGTCCTGGTCCACATAGTCAACATACAACTTATGGTAAGCCGCATAGACATAGGTCACAGTCTGGTTATCAGTCCCATCAAAATTTCCCGTCGGCCCATTAATAACTTGAACAAGAGAATATCCTTCTGATGAAAAATCCTTTGCTGTGGTCGTGAATTCTTGATGGTAGTGTCCACTTAGAATCTCATCATCTAAGCCACTATTAATCTCTACCCAATCTCCAACTGTATTTGTATTACTGTCCTTATCAAGCACATAGCGAACCTTAACTTTTGCCTCATCGCCGTTATAATAATAAGTAATTACACGCTTGCCGTTTTCCCAATCGGCCTTAAAGGTTCCATCAAGCTCATACTGACCATCGCTATTTAATTTAGCACCTTCAGGTAGTTTGCTGGTATCAAGCACATAATTGTCTATTTTAGAACTCTTAGCCGAAAATTGATCATTATGGCTTTCAAAACCAAAGGAGCTACTTTCATAAAGCACCTTATCGCCATTGGTTGCATCAACGTAACGAACAATAAGCTCACTTTCTCCTGCTGCCGTATTATGGTTAATAGGGGTTGTCAAAACGCTCTTATTGTCTTGAATACCCTTATTGTCAGCAAATGAAATATCATACTTAACACTATCTTCTGTATTGTTGGGATTTGTAAATGAAAGTAATGTCTTGATTGAATAAGGCATGATGACATTTCCATTTCCATCCCCGTACCGTTCTTCCATGTCCTTAATAACTTGATCAGAAACACTTGCATATTGGGATTTTATAATGGTCTCAAATTCACTTTTAGAATAAGCTAAGGACTGGCTCTTACCAAAATTTACAGTAATTTTATAAGAGTTATCAGCTAACTTAACCACTGAGTAATTATTTTCCGCAACAGTCTCATCAGTAGTACGATTAAACCAATTGGCAATGCGGCTATTTGCATTTGAAGTACCACCCCAGTTATTAGCTGCCTGATCTGTCCAACCAGGAGCCTCTGTAGCTGGACCATAATCACTTGAGACCGCTACATAATGATTCAAAGAACTGGGATTAATAACTACTGGAATAACCTGACCGTTGGCAAGGGTTGTTGCTGTGACAACGATTGTTTGGATATAGTCATTACCATCATTCAAAGGTACTGCTTGGGTGAACTGGTTTCCATCAGTATTGCTCACACTTGTTCCAATACTGATTCCTGTGTTGGTCATAGAGCTAACACCATTTTGCATGGGTCCAACCGTATTATTTTCAGTAAAGTTTGGACTTGTAGGTTTTGGTGCCCAGTGGTAAGTATGCGTTTGGTCAGCGATTGTCTCAGAAAATGATAGGTCTGTCCCATTTCCCGCAGTCTTTGGAAAAACTGACCCTCCATTAGCCGTAAAATTTATCGTTATATCATGGGAAGTACTACTATCAAAACCATCCCCATCTAAGGGAACCTCAATATACTGACCATCTGATGAAACCCTAACAGACTTTGAAATCCCCTGCTTGGCAGCAGCATCATAGATTACTGGATTTAGGTTTGAGATATTAAAGGTTTGTGTCCCTGGCTGATTGGCCAAATTTGTCTTAACAGGAATCCTAATCACATCCCCAGCCTTTAATTTTCCTGCACCGATATTAAAGAAGATAGACGTCTTCCCATTAGGATTAGCATAGTCCATCGATCCTGTAGGAATTTCATCGCCATCATTATATTTCCAAGAAATATTAAGGGTTTTTACTGCTCCCTTTTCTACCAGGTTTGCATAATCATAAGTCTGACCCTGAGCTTCACTTGTTTCATCAGCCAAGGAAATATAAGGAATGGTCATATAAGATATTGTCCCACCTGCTAAAGCAAGGGATATAAGCGACAAGGCAAGCCATTTTCTATTAACCTTATGCATATACCTAAGCTCTCTTTGACTAGTTTTTTGTAAATTATCTGAGTTCATTTAATTAAACCTCCTAAAGCTTTAGATTAAAATTTCTACCATAGCGAATATCAGGTCTAATGGCTACAATAGAATTTAGTAATAAAGAAAAAATAATAAAAGTTCCCAGAAAATAGAGAAAAAATTATGAAAGAATACCTCATATTTTCTATAAGTCCGTCATAATATCTTTCTAATATTGTCCCTGTAGTTTGTAAATAAAATAAAATTTTTAATATTATTATTTACAAACTGCTTAAAGTCTATCATACATTGAAAATACTTTCAATTTATTTCAGCTCTTTTCAATCATTAAACATCAATAAGATTATTAAATGTTTAATGAATTTTTATTTATTACAAAAAAATTAAAAACCCAGATAAGAGGCCTTCCTCCTATCTGGGTTTCTCACTTATTAATGCTTATAAAAATCAGAGCTTTTAAAACTTCTAAACTAGAAGATTGTAAAGCTTATTATCTGATTCTAAATCAATAAATCCTGGATCAAATTCCTTCATCCTACTAATTAAAGGTTCATAATCTTCTTTTTCATTCAATAAAATACCGACAAGGCCTGGCCCCATCCCTTTATTGGCCTTTTTCATATACTCAAAACGTGTTATGTCATCTTTAGGGCCTAAAACATCATTTACCAGTTCACGAAGGGCCCCAGGTCTCTGGGGGAAATTAATAATAAAGTAATGTTTGAGCCCTTGATAGACTAAACTTCGCTCCTCTATTTCAGGCATTCGGTTGATATCATTATTACCGCCACTTACAATGCAGACAACGTTTTTGCCCTTAATTTCATCTGCTATAAGGTCCAAGCCAGCAATGGTTGTAGCCCCAGCAGGTTCAGCTACTATGCCCTGCTTAGAATAAAGGTCAATAATAGTCGTTGCAATGAGACCTTCATCAACAGCCAGCAGTTCATCAACATATTTTCTGGCAAGTTCAAAAGTCTTCTTACCAACTTCCTGAACTGCTATGCCATCAGCAAATTTATCAATCAATTCAAGCCTAACTGGATGCCCCGCCTCAAAAGCTGCCCGCATGCTTTGAGCACCTAAAGCCTCTACACCAACGACTTTAGTTGCTGGACTAACTGATTTTGTATAAGTTGATACACCAGAAATTAAGCCACCTCCACCAACCGCAGCTAGGAGATAATCAAAATCAATGGCTTGTTGCTTGGCCTCTTCAAAGATCTCATAGGCTACCGTACCTTGCCCTGCAATAACATCATAATCATCAAAGGGATCAACAAAGGTCATATGATTAGTTTCAGCAAATTCCTTGGCTGCTTTTGCCGACTCATCAAAGGTATCTCCAACCAAGGCTATCTCTACCTGATCTCCTCCAAAAAATTTAACCTGATTTACCTTTTGCTGGGGCGTTGTAGTTGGCATAAAAATTCTTGCTCTTATTCCAAGTCTTTGGCAGGTATAGGCTACACCCTGGGCGTGGTTACCGGCACTTGCCGCAACCACACCAGCTTGCATTTTAGAAGCAGGTAAATTTGAGATGGCATGGAAGGCCCCCCTCAATTTAAAGGAGCGAACAATTTGAAAATTCTCCTGCTTAAGGTAGATGTTTGCTCCAAACCTTTCAGATAATGACGGATCCTTTACAAGAGGTGTCTTACTAACAACATCTGCCAATTTTTCTTGGGCTTGCAAAATTCTTTCTGCTGTAAATTCCATCATTTTCCTTCTTCTAGTATTTATTCGTAGATTTTAAAGGCTGCATCATCACCTGATTGAGTAAACGGCATAGCCTGGCGAAGTTCATTACCAACTTTTTCAATCTCAAGGTTTTGTGCACGTTCCCTATAAGCTTTCATTTTAGGATTTCCTGCCTTATAATCTTCCATAAATTCTTCGGCAAAAGAACCTGTTTGAATATCTTTTAGAACTTGACGCATGTTTTCCTTAACTTGGTCGGTAATAATTCTTGGTCCTGCTGTATAATCACCAAACTCAGCTGTATTTGAAATTGATTGACGCATTTTCTTAAAACCACCCTCATAAAGAAGATCTACAATCAGCTTCATTTCATGGAGAACTTCAAAATAGGCAAGTTCAGGAGCATAGCCTGATTCTGTTAGAATCTCAAATCCTGCTTCGATTAGGGCTGTTACTCCACCACACAAGACAGCTTGTTCACCAAAGAGATCTTCTTCTGTTTCTTCCTTAAAGCTTGTTTCAAGCATTCCGACGCGGGCTGCTCCAACTCCAACTCCCCAGTCCATGGCAATATCACGTGCATTTCCACTGGCATCTTGGTAGACAGCAAATAGTGCTGGCACTCCAAATCCCTCATCGTAGGTTCTACGAACTAGATGTCCTGGACCCTTAGGTGCAAGCATGAAGACGTCAGCACTTGCAGGTGGTTCAATAATTCCAAAATGAATGTTAAATCCGTGACCAAATCCTAGGGCTACACCTTCTTTTAAGTTGGGCTCAATTTCGTTTTTGTAAAGATCTCCTTGAATCTCATCTGGTGCAAGAATCATTACAACATCAGCTTGGGCTACTGCTTCTGCCACTGGAAATACTTCAAAGCCATCTTCCTTGGCCTTGTCAAAAGATTTACCAGGTCTTACCCCAATAATCACATCCTGGCCGCTATCACGTAAATTTTGAGCGTGGGCATGACCTTGGCTTCCATAACCAATGACCGCAATCCTCTTGTCTCCTAGAACCTTATCTTTTACATCATTTTCATAATACATCGTTACTGGCATAAATATTAACTCCCTTTCTAATTTTATACAATATTACAACTTTTCAGATAATATTTCAAGGAATATATTAATTATTTCAAATTTTCTGAATAAATAAACTTATTTTATGAAAACATACAAAAAAAGCAAGAGGCGAACTCTTGCTTTTTCTCTTAATTTTTAAAGGAATGGATGGGAGCTGGGATTCTTCCTCCGCGATTGATAAAATCAATTGACTGGGCTGAATTGACCTTCATTACAGGAGCAGTACCAAGAAGACCTCCAAATTCAACCATATCTCCAACTACTGTATCCTTAGCAGGAATAATTCTAACAGCTGTCGTCTTGTGGTTAATAACCCCAATCGCTGCCTCATCTGCAATCATGGCAGCAATGGTCTCAGCCCTCGTATCACCAGGGATAGCAATCATATCAAGACCTACCGAACAAATGGCAGTCATGGCTTCAAGTTTCTCAAGATTCAAATGACCTGTTTCAACAGCCTTAATCATTCCAGCATCTTCTGAAACGGGAATAAAAGCACCTGATAATCCACCTACGTGGTTGCAGGCCATAACGCCACCTTTTTTGACTGCGTCATTTAAAAGAGCTAGAGCTGCAGTTGTTCCGTGGGTTCCAACTGACTCAAGACCCATTTCTTCAAGAATTAGGGCAACGCTATCCCCTACAGCAGGTGTTGGAGCAAGAGATAAATCGACAATCCCAAAAGGGACACCAAGTCTATCTGAGGCAATTCGTCCTACCATTTGACCCATACGGGTAATTTTAAAGGCTGTCTTTTTAACAGTTTCTGCAACAACATCAAAGGATTGTCCCTTAACCTTTTCAAGAGCCTTTTTAACTACACCAGGACCAGATACCCCAACATTAATCTCACAATCAGCCTCACCTACCCCGTGGAAGGCACCAGCCATAAAGGGATTATCCTCAACAGCATTGGCAAAAACAACAAGCTTGGCACAACCCATATCAGAAGCTTCCGCTGTTTCCTTAACTGTTTGACCCATAAGTTTTACAGCGTCCATATTAATCCCAGCCTTGGTTGATCCGATATTAACCGAAGAACAAACATAGTCTGTTTGAGCTAAAGCTTGTGGGATTGATTTGATAAGCTCAAGATCACTTCCCTGATATCCTTTTTCAACAAGGGCACTATAGCCACCAATAAAGTTTACACCAACCTCTTTGGCAGCACGGTCTAAAGTTTTAGCAAATTTAATGCATTCCTCGCTAGTCGCCTTAGAGGCTGAGGCAACAATTGCTATTGGGGTTACCGAAATTCTTTTATTGATGATGGGAATACCGTACTCAAGTTCAATATCCTCACCAACCTTAACTAAATTTTTTGCCTTGGTTGTTATTTTTTGATAAATCTTCTCACAGGCCGCATCTACATCCGGATCCATACAGTCCAAGAGGGAAATTCCCATGGTGATGGTTCGAATATCTAGGTTCTCTTCATCAACCATTCTGATTGTTTCTAATATTTGATTTGCTTCCATTGTCTACTCCTATAACTTGTGCATGGTGTCAAAGATTTCGGCATTTTGGATGGTGATTTTAACTCCCAAATCAGCTCCAAGTTCATCAAAAATCTTTCTTATTTTTTCAAAATCTGACCCAGCTGGTAGGGCAGTCGCCATAATCATTGTAAAATAATCATCCATGATGGTCTGGCTAATATCAATAATATTAATATCTAAATTAACCAACTCATTACTTACGGCCGCAACAATACCAACCTTATCTTTACCAATTACCGTTAAAATTCCACGCATGTCTTATCTCCTCTTAATTTTTGTTTATTATATCATACAAATACCGAATGTTAAATTACTATCAATGTTTTCACCTCAAAATTGACGTACTTTAGTCTTTTATTTTATATTTTTTTACTAAAAAAACGAATATTAATTAAAATTATAATCAATATCCGTTAATTTACTTGTTAATTTTTCTTAGGTGAAACTTTAATTAGAACAAGTCCCACAAGGAAACCTACTAGAGCTGGTAGAACCCAAGTCATTCCAAGGTCAAAGAAGGGTAGTTTTTGTCCCAGTCCAATGACCACTTCCCCAAACTTACTGTTTTTGATGAAATCAGGACTTGTATTTAGGGCATCAATAACTGATGCGATTAGGGTAAAATACGTTGTCATCTGATAAGCCCTTGAATCACCCTTAAATAGATTGTTGGCAAGGGTTAAAAGAATCAAGGTAATGGCAAGCGGGTAGATGAAGTAAAGAACAGGCACCGCATAGGTAATAATGTTTGTCAAACCAACATTTGCAAAGATACATGGCAGAATACTTACAAGGGCCACATAAAAACCATAAGACCTACTTGGGAAGAGCTCTGAAAATGTCTCTGAAAAGGCTGTGATTAGACCAATTCCAGTCTTTAGGCAGGCAAAGATGATGATTAGGGCCAAAAGAACAGCTCCGTAGTTACCTAGATAGTGTTGAGCAATCTCTGCAAGAGCAATTCCCCCATTTTCAGACATCGGGAATGTTCCAAGGCTCATTGTCCCCATAAGTGAAAGTAAGGTGTAGATAATACCCATTAAAACAATACTAATGGCACCTGATTTAATGGTCGCACTAGCAATCGCCGAAGGTTTTTCAACCCCTTTTCCTTTAATGGCTGTGATGATAATGATACCAAAGGCCAAAGAAGCAAGGGCGTCAAGGGTTTGATAACCTTCGGTAAAACCTTTCATAAAGGGACTTGCTGAGTAAGTCTCCTGAACGCTAACTCCTGAAGTTGGTCCCATTGGATTTACAAAGGCCAGCACAAGAATTATACCCAAAAGAAGCAAGAAAATTGGGTTGAGGTATTTACCAACATAATCAAGAAGCTTACCAGGATTTCTTGACAGGAACCAAGCCACTGCAAAGAAGGCTATACTAAAAAGTGCCAGGGCAAGGGTTTGATTTTTGTCACTGATAAATGGTGCTAGACCAATCTGATAAGAGGTTGATGCAAGCCTTGGAATGGCAAAGAAAGGGCCAATAACCAAGTACAGTAAAACTGTAAAAATATATGCATAAGTTTTATTAATTCTACTTGCTAAATCAAAAACTCCCGTGCTTCGACTAATTCCAATGGCGATAACACCTAAAAACGGCAGACCTATTCCTGTAACCAAAAAGCCAAAATTGGCTAGTAATACATTAGATCCAGCCTCTTGTCCCATGTGAACCGGGAAAATCAGATTTCCTGCTCCAAAAAACAAGCCAAAAAGCATTGAGCCTATATAGAGATAATCACTCCTACTTAATTTTTTCTCCATTAAGTATCCTCCTTAAATTATATAGGCTTAATATTAGCATATTATTTGAACAATTTCACTATTTTTAATTATCCGTCAGGCTATCAATTTGCAGGACATCAATCTGCCTTTGCAGTTGTTTAATCACAAGCTCAAACTCAGCTGGATTATTTTCCTTAAATGAGATTTGAATCTTAGAGTATCTAGGGTCTTCTGTTACCTCAACATGGAGGTAGAGAACATTGACCTGGATTCTACTTAGAACGCTAACCACTCGGTCAAGGACTCCAGGTTTATTAGACAACAAGGCCTCAATTGTTTTAATCATTAAATACCACCCCAATCATCTTATTATTTGCTTGACCAGCGGGTACCATAGGAAGAACCTGCTCCTCAGGATTTATCATAACTTCAACTAGTAGGGGATTATTTTTTTCAATAACCTTTAGATCCTCACCTAATGTCCTAGGATTAGTCAACCTATAGTGTTCAATCCCATATGCTTCAGCTAAAATTTGGAAATCTGGGTCTGAAAATCCAAGGACACTTTGGCTCAAGTGATTGTTATGAAAACTTGTCTGCCACTGGCGAACCATACCTAGGGAAGTATTATTAATTAGAATAATTTTAATACCAATTCCATATTGATTGAGTAGGGCAAGTTCTTGGTTGGTCATCTGGAAACCACCATCACCTACAAACAAAATGACCTCCTTGTCTGGATTAGCTAATTTAGCCCCTATGGCTGCTGGAATACCAAAGCCCATGGTTCCAAGTCCCCCACTGGTTATCAGCTGCTTACTATTTTTATAGGGATAGTGCTGGGCTGCCCACATCTGATGCTGACCCACGTCGGTTACGATAATTGCATCCCCTTGGGTATAGTCTCCAATAATTTTTACAAGTTCCTGGGGACTAATAAAGTCATCATTTAGGTCATAAGAATACGGAGCCCTAAACTTATTATTTTTTGTTTCATCCAGCCAGTCCCTATGAACAAGAATATCACTGGCATCAAATTTTAAAAGTTCAATAAGAGCGAGCTTGGCATCGCTTATGACCTTAATGTCTGCCTTAATAATTTTATCAATTTCGACATTATCAATATCAATATGGGCAATCTTAGCTGCTGGAGCAAAATCTTTTGGATTACTTACCACTCGATCATCAAAACGACTACCAATATTTATGAGAAAATCAGTTTCCATGAGAGCTGTGTTTGCTGCATAACTTCCATGCATGCCACCCATTCCAAGAAAGAGAGGATGACTTACATCCATAATCCCCTGACCCAAGAGGGTAGTAACTACTGGTAAATTATGTTTTTCAATAAAATCAATAAATTCATCCTTGGCTTCAGCATAATTCACCCCACCTCCAACAAGGACCACTGGCTTCTTAGCCTGACTAAGGCTATAAATAATTTTCTTAAGCTCAGCAAGATCTGGATAGGCAGTAGGTTCATAATTTGGGAGTTTAAGAGCTGGATCATAGATTTCTGCTACCATCTTTGCCGACACATCCTTGGGTAAATCAATAACCACGGGACCTTTTCGTCCAGTTGTTGCCAGATGATAAGCCTCTCTTACAATCCTTGGAATATCTTTAGTATCCCTAATTTGATAGTTGTACTTGGTAATCGGAATGGTAATATCAATTAAATCAACTTCTTGAAAGGCATCTTTACCGATTCCTGGACTTGCAACCTGGCCAGTAAAAACAAGAAGGGGCACTGAGTCCATATAGGCATCAGCAAGGCCTGTCACAACATTTGTAGCACCAGGACCGCTAGTAACAATTACAACACCTGCCTTGTCAGATGACTTGGCATAACCTTCTGCTTCATGGATGGCACCTTGCTCATGCCGTGATAAAATATGCCTTATTCCTTTAAAGTCATAAAGGGCATCATAGAAGGGAAGGACAGCACCACCAGGATAGCCAAAAATCGTGTCTACTCCAAGGCTTTTTAAACTATCTAAAAGGAGCTCAGATCCCGACTGCTTTTCCTGTAATTTTATCTTTTCCATCTATATCCTCCTCTTATAAAAAGATTGAAAATTATTTTCAATCTTCGATTTATTGACGCAACTCTTCAAGTACCAACTTCTGTAGCTCACTTGGACTTAGAAGAATTCCTCCAGTATTAGCACTTGTAGTCAGGGCTGCATACCTTGCCAACCAACCACTTTCAACCTTTGGAACAAAAGCTTCAACTTCCTTCTTGCGACTCTCAAGTTCTTCATCTGACAGACTAACATCCAAGGTTCTTTCGGTAAGGTCAATTACAATCTCATCCCCATCTTTAATAAGGGCAATCGGACCTCCACTTGCGGCTTCAGGACTTATATGCCCAATGGCAATTCCCCTCGTGGCTCCTGAAAAACGTCCATCTGTAATTAGGGCAACGTCCTTACCAAGACCACGACCAACAATCGAACTTGTCGGAGCAAGCATTTCAGGCATCCCAGGTCCACCTTTTGGTCCCTCATAGCGGATTACAACAACATGACCCTTGTCTACAATCTTTTTATCAATGGCTTCTACAGCTTCATCATGGGAACTAAAGCAGATGGCCTTACCAACAAATTTCTTAATACTTGGGTCAACTCCACCAACCTTGATAACTGCACCCTTAGGAGCAATATTTCCGTAGAGAATCGAAAGGCCTCCTGTTTTAGAATAAGCCTTATCAACTGGATGAATTACCTCTTCATTTAAAATTTTTGCCTGGGCCACATTATTTCTAATGGTATCTCCCGTAACTGTCATCCTATCTGGATGGATTACATCAATGTCAACTAGCTCTTTTACAATGGCTGAAACACCACCGGCTTCATGAACATCATGCATGGAATAAAGGGAGCTTGGAGCGATTTTTGACAGATAAGGAACCCTTTTTGCAATCTCATTTACCCGGGTCAAATCATAGTTAATCCCAGCTTCACTAGCAATGGCTAGGGTATGAAGGACGGTATTGGTTGATCCACCCATGGCCATGTCAAGGGCAAAGGCATCATCAATAGCATCCTTGGTTACAATATCCCTTGGACGGATATCTTTTTTGACCAAATCCATTAGTTTGAAAGCAGCTTCGCGGATCAACTGCCTTCTTTCTTCACCAACAGCAAGGGCTGTTCCATTTCCTGGAAGGGCCATACCAAGAATCTCCATCAGTGAATTCATCGAGTTGGCTGTAAACATTCCGGCACAAGACCCACAAGTGGGACAGGCATTTTCTTCCATGAAAGTAACTTCCTCAGAGCTCATGGTACCTTCCTTATAACTTCCAACAGCCTCAAAGATTGATGAAAGGGTGGCCTGATGTCCCCTCATGTCAATCCCTGCCTTCATGGGACCACCTGAGCAAAAGATACTTGGAACATTAGTTCTCATTGAGGCCATAAGCATGCCAGGAGTTATCTTGTCACAGTTAGGAATAAAGAAGACCCCGTCAAACCAGTGGGCATTGATTACAGTTTCTGCACTATCAGCAATGAGCTCCCTACTTGGAAGACTGTAACGCATACCAATGTGTCCCATAGCAATACCATCATCAACTCCAATTGTGTTAAATTCAAATGGAATTCCACCGGCTTCCCTGATGGCTTCTTTTGCAATGTCAGCAAGCTCCCGTAAGTGGACATGTCCTGGAACAATATCAATATAAGAATTACAAATGGCAATAAAAGGTTTGCCCATATCCCTTGCAGACTTAACCTGACCTGTTGCATATAGAAGAGACCGTGCTGGAGCCTGCTCAATTCCTTTTTTTATAGTATCACTACGCATAAATTACCTCTTTTCCTTCATTAAAAACTTAGTAATATTATAACATGGCAATTTCAAAAATCAATTGAATAGTCAGAAAATTTTAAATTAATTATAAAAAACATCCTATTTTCCTTAAATTAACCATTAATTTTCTATTTGTAACCACCTACTTTTTTGTTATTTTCTTAACAAAAATTATTGACAGGTAAAAATCATAGGTATACACTGACTAAGTAAGCTTACAAAATTACAAGTCATTAGGAATTAGGAGAATTACATTTTATGAAAATAGATATCAAACAAGACTTAATTTCTTCTCTCAAATTTTCATTTTTACTTATTACTTGGAAGATAATCATTGATTTAATTAGAGGAAAGTTTTTAATCGATTCTGACTTCTTCTTATCAATTATTTTTACCTTTATTGGAGTTCTTATTGCCACAATAATCGTAGATAAATTTGATAAAATAAAAGAAAAATAAATATTATCAATTTAACTTATGCTAACTTACAAAATTACAAGTCATTAGAAATTAAGAGAATTAAATTTTATGAAAAAAGACCAGGAAATTTCTACAGGAATTACGATTATTTATGATAGTTGGGTGATAAATGATGGATTTAATGATTAAACAGCTTCGAAAAACGTTGGAAGTCATGGGACTTGTTTTTATCCTTACCATTATCTTAAGCTTTATTAGTAAAATTGATTTCTTTTCTTTGTATTCAAAAATAAGTTATTTGACCTTTTTCTTAGCCTACTTCTTGATTGGCTTTATTATTCAAAAAAATAAAAACCGCTCGTAAGGAGCGGTTTTTTGTCTGGACAGGTTTATAAAGCAAAAAAAATAGCACTAATGTGCATTTTCTTCTTAAGATAAGTGTTTGTCATATTTATGATGAGTGTCCCAAAGGGGGCAACCCCCTTCGGAAAGCCAGAGCTAGACTAAGTAGGAGTTGGTCACAAGACCGAACTAAATAAGTCCATGCTCCTACCACCATCATAACACTCAACAAAAAGTGATGAAGACACTTCTATTTATTAAACTAATTCGATGATAGCCATTGGTGCGCCATCTCCACGACGAGGTTCAGTTTTAAGAATACGAGTGTATCCTCCGTTACGTCCTTCGTAGCGAGGTGCGACATCATTAAATAGTTTTTGTAGAGCAGTTGGGAATGATTCTGTTTCTTCGTTGAAGTCTTTTAATGAAACTTCATTACGAACGAATGCAGCTGCTTGACGACGTGCGTGTAAATCTCCACGTTTACCAAGAGTGATCATTTTTTCAACTGATTTACGAACTTCTTTAGCGCGTGCTTCAGTAGTTACAATGTATTCATTCATAAGAAGATCTGTAGTTAGATCACGAAGCATTGCTTTACGTTGTGCACTTTTGCGTCCAAGTTTACGGTAACCCATGTTATTCTCCCTTCTTAAATATTATTTTTCGTTTTTAAATTTTAAACCAAGATCAGCAATTTTGAATTTAACTTCTTCCATTGACTTACGTCCTAGGTTACGAACTTTCATCATTTCAGCTTCAGTCTTGTCTGTTAAATCTTGTACAGTATTAATTCCTGCACGTTTCAAACAGTTGTAAGAACGAACTGATAAATCAAGCTCTTCAATAGGTTTGTCCAAAGTCTTCTCAGGAGAAACTTCATCTTTTTCAACCATGATGTCAGCACTTTGTGCAACTTCAGATAGGTTTACAAAAAGACTCAAATGATCGGTTAAAATTTTTGCAGAAAGACTTAAAGCCTCTTCTGGATCAATTGTACCATCTGTTACGATTTCAAGTGTAAGCTTATCAAAGCCGTCTTGACCCCCAACTCGAGCTGGTTCTACTTGATAGTTAACCTTGTTTACTGGAGTGTAAATTGAGTCAACAGCAAGCGTACCAATTGGTGCGTCTTCCACTTTATTATCTTCAGCGGCAACATAACCACGACCAGTGTTTACTGTCATCTTAGCCTTAAGGCTATGTCCGTCAGCAATTGTAAATAGGTAATGATCTTTGTTTGTAATTTCGATATCACTATCTGTTAGGATGTCACCAGCAGTAACAACAGCAGGACCTGTAATATCTAATTCAATTTGCTTTTCACCATCAACATAAGACTTGATAGCAAGCCCTTTGATATTCAAAATGATCTGAGTCACGTCTTCACGAACACCTGGAATAGTAGCAAATTCATGGAGAACTCCATCGATTTGAATACCAGTCACAGCAGCACCAGGAAGAGATGATAAAAGAATACGACGTAATGAATTACCAAGAGTTGTACCATATCCACGTTCAAGTGGTTCTACGACAAACTTGCCGTAAGTTTTTTCTTCATCAAATTTTGTAATTTTTGGTTTTTCAAACTCAATCATGTGTAATCTCCTCAATTATTAAAGTGTGTAAATTCAGCACTTACGAAAATTATACACGACGACGTTTTGGAGGACGTGCACCATTATGAGGTACTGGAGTCACATCACTGATAGCAGTAACTTGTAGGCCAGCAGCTTGTAAAGCACGGATAGCTGATTCGCGTCCTGAACCAGGTCCCTTTACAGTAACAGCAACAGTTTTCAAACCATGTTCTTGAGCAGATTTCGCAGCAGCTTCACTTGCCATTTGAGCAGCAAAAGGTGTTGATTTTTTAGATCCTTTGAATCCAAGAGCACCAGCTGATGACCAAGCAAGAGCATTACCATGAACATCTGTAATCATAACGATTGTGTTGTTAAAAGTAGCGTGAATGTGAGCAATCCCAGATTCAATATTCTTTTTCACACGACGTTTACGTGTTGGTTTAGCCAATGTTTTTCTCCTTTCTATTTATTATTTTTTCTTACCAGCGATTGATTTCGCAGGTCCTTTACGCGTACGAGCGTTGTTCTTAGTGTTTTGACCACGAACAGGCAATCCACGACGGTGACGGATTCCACGGTAGCTACCGATTTCCATCAAACGTTTGATGTTAAGATTTACTTCACGACGAAGGTCACCTTCGACTTTAAGTCCATCAACTTCACGACGAATTGCATCTTCTTGATCAGTTGTAAGGTCTTTAACACGAATATCTTCTGCTACACCAGCAGCTGCAAGAATCTTCTTAGATGTTTGTAGACCGATTCCATAAACGTAAGTAAGTGAGATCACTACTTGTTTGTCGTTTGGAATATCAACTCCAGCGATACGAGCCATTTAGTTCTTTCTCCTTTCTAACCTTGACGTTGTTTGTGTTTAGGGTTTACAGCGCAAATCACCATAACACGACCATTACGACGGATAACTTTACAGTATTCGCAAATTGGTTTTACTGATGGTCTTACTTTCATTTTAATACCTCCTATTAATTTATAGGGAATATTTTTCCCCTCGGTTTATTTAAAGCGGTATGTAATGCGACCACGAGATAAGTCATATGGACTAAGCTCAACGGTAACACGGTCACCGGTTAAAATACGAATATAATTTTTACGCATCTTACCTGAAATAGTAGCCAAAACTTGATGGCCATTTTCAAGCTCAACAGTAAACATCGCATTGGGCATAGTATCAATTACTTTACCTTCGATTTCAATTACATCATCTTTTGCCACGCAAAAGCACCTCCTTAAAATTCCCCGCTATGATAATAATATCTAAAAGTCGGACTAGATTATTTTATCATTTTTTAGTCCATTAGGCAAGACTTTTTTATCAAGCTTTATTTTAAAATTTCGATGATTTCTTGAGAAACTTTTTCAATATCCTGCTCACCATTAACATCCTTAACAAGACCAAGTTTTCCGTAGTGTTCAAGAATTGGTTGTCCTTGTTCGATGTTAATATCTAGGCGATTTTTAACTGTTTCAGGCTTATCATCTTCACGTTGGTAGAAATCATGTCCACCACATTTATCACAAGTTCCTTCAACCTTGGTTGGATTGAAAATTTTGTGGTAAGTGGCCCCACAAGTACGACAGATGAAACGTCCACTTAGACGGTCTACAAGAATTTCTGGGTTAACATCAATATTAATAACTCCGTCAAGTTTTAGACCCAGCTCTTCAAGCATAGCATCAAGTGCGTAAGCTTGTTCTATTGTACGTGGGTATCCATCAAGAAGGAAACCTGTTTCTTTGATATCATCTTGGGCCAGACGCTCCTTAACAATTCCATTGGTAACATCATCTGGTACCAATTCACCCTTGTCGATATAGCTTTTAGCAAGAGTCCCCATAGGTGTTTCATTTTTCATGGCTTCCCTGAACATATCACCAGTTGAAATGTGTTTTACACCTTTTGCTTCAATGATAGTTTCAGCTTGAGTACCTTTACCAGCTCCTGGTAGGCCCATGATTAAAAGATTCATCTTTATTTCTCCTTAGATATTAAGTTTGTTTAAATTATAAGCTCAAATATAAATTATTATATCTCAACTTATAATTCAAAACAAGAGAGGCGAGAAACTCGCCTCACTGCCTGAATTAATCCTCAAATGGATTGTCCATAAATCCTATGTACTTCCTCTTAAGGAGATAACCCTCTAGTTGCTTAATTCCTTCAATACTTGTTGTAATAACAATAAGTAAACTTGTTCCACCAAGGGCTACCATTTTTGGTAAATCCCATAGGTTGGTTGCAAGGATTGGAATAATAGAAATTATCCCTAGGAAGAGAGATCCAACTGTTGCCAGTCTAATAAGGATTTTTGAAATATATTTTTCAGTTCCCTTACCAGGTCTCACACTTGGGATGTAGCTTCCCTGCTTCTGAAGATTTTCTGACATTTTTTCAGGATTAACCTGAACAAATGAATAGAAGAAAGTAAATAATATGATCAATGTTGCATATACTAACATACCTGACCAAGTATTATAGTCAAGAGCATTCCTTAAATTTTCCACCCAAGCAACCTGACCTTTAGTTGAATTCAAAATTTGAATCAAGGTCGCTGGAAGTGCTGTAATAGAGCTTGCAAAGATTACAGGAATTACTCCAGCTGGATTAAGCCTTAGGGGCAGATACGAACTTGTAGGTGCTCCTTGGACTAACTTGGTATACTGAATCGGTATTTTCAGGATTGCCTGCGTGAAATAAGTTGTAAAAGCAATTATTAAACACATAGCAATTATTAGTAAGACTACAAATACAATCGAACTTGAAAGTTGCTCTGGTCGAATATTTACAAATTTAGAATCGTAAATATTCTTTATTGCTTGTGGAATTGATGAGATGATACCCGCAAAGATAATCATCGATACTCCGTTACCAAAACCTTTATCAGTAATCTGCTCTCCCAACCAAACGACAATCATCGATCCAGTTGTAAGAATCATACCAATCATTAAGTAGGTAGCGGTATTTGGAGTGTTAACAATTCCTGTTGAACTCATTAGGTTAAAACCTGCAGTAATGGCAATAGACTGAGCCATAGCTAAAACTAAGGTAATATAACGAGTAGTTTGATTAAGCTTTCGACGCCCAACCTCACCCTGCTTACTCCATTCAACAAATACTGGTAGTATATCCATCTGAAGAAGTTGCACAATGATTGACGCTGTAATATACGGCGACACACCCATTGCAAAGACAGAGAAGTTCTGCATGGCATTACCACTGACCAAGTTCATCATATTGATGAAGGGAAGGTCAGCTATATTATTTAAACTATTTGCATTGATACCAGGTACAGTTATATGAGTTCCCAATCTAAATACAAAAAGAATAAAAATTGTAAATAAAATGCGACTTCTAATGTCCTTTACTTTGAAGGCGTCTTTCAATGTCTTGAAAAACATAGAGCCTCCTTACTAGTTAGCTTCTGGAAGTGTTACAGTTCCACCGTTGTTTTCAATAGCAGCTACTGCTGATTTTGAAGCTTTAGTTGCAGTTACTTTAAGATTTTTAGCTGTAAGTTCTCCGTTACCAAGAATCTTGATACCAGATTTTACATCTTTAACGATTTTAGCAGCTACAAGAGTGTCTGCATTAACTTCTGCACCATCTTCAAAACGGTTTAGAACTTCAAGGTTTACAACTGCGTATTCTTTACGGTTTACGTTTGAGAATCCACGTTTTGGAAGACGTTTGAATAATGGAGTTTGTCCACCTTCAAAACCAAGACGTACTCCGCCACCACTACGAGCTTTTTGACCTTTTTGTCCGCGTCCTGAAGTTTTACCGTTACCTGATGAAGTTCCGCGTCCAACACGGTTGCGTACTTTACGGCTTCCAGCCGCTGGTGTTAATTCATGAAGTTTCATTATTATTTTCTCCTAATTCTTTACTATGCGCCAAAACTTCCGCCGGAGTCGGCGAAAGTTTGGCTCGCTTTTATTTTGTCTAAAAGTTTAAATTTTAAACTTCTTCAACTGTTACTAAATGTGAAATTGAGTTAACCATTCCACGAATAGCAGGTGTGTCATTTTTAACAACACTTGATTGTAGTTTTTTAAGTCCTAATGCAGTCACTGTTTTACGTTGAACAGGAAGGCGACCGATTGGAGACTTAGTTAAAGTAATTTTTAATTGAGCCATTATCTTATCCTCCTTATGCTAAATCTTCTACAGATTTACCACGTAATGCAGCAACTTCTTCAGCACGTTTAAGTTGTTTAAGTCCATCAACTGTTGCACGAACAACGTTGATTGGTGTGTTTGAACCTAGTGATTTACTTGTCACGTCAGCAACTCCTGCTAACTCAAGTACGGCACGAACAGCTCCACCAGCTGCAACTCCAGATCCTTCTACGGCTGGTTTGATAAGGATACGTCCTCCACCGAATTGTCCGATGACTTCGTGAGGTACAGTAGTTCCTACCATTGGTACTTCAACAAGATTCTTCTTAGCTGCTTCTACTGCTTTACGGATTGCTTCTGGAACTTCTTGAGCTTTACCAGTACCAAATCCTACGCGACCATTACGGTCACCAACAACTACAAGCGCTGCGAAACGTAGACGACGTCCACCTTTAACAACTTTAGTTACACGGTTGATTCCAACTACGCGTTCTTCGAATTCTTTTACTTCAATTTCTCTAGCCATTCTGATGATTACCCCTTTCTATTAGAATTTAAGTCCATTTTCACGTGCTGCTTCTGCAAGAGCTTGCACACGTCCATGGTAAAGGTAACCACCACGGTCGAAGACAACTTCAGTTACACCTTTGGCAGTTGCTGCTTTAGCTACTAATTCACCAACTTTTTGAGCTTGTTCTACTTTAGTACCAGTCTCATTTAGTGATGAGGCACTTGCGAGCGTTACACCTGCTACGTCATCAATTACTTGCGCGTAGATGTTTGTGTTAGAACGGAAAACATTCAAACGTGGGCGCTCTGCAGTACCAGAGATTCTTCCGCGTACGCGACGGTGGCGTTTTTGACGCGTTTTGTTTTTATCTGGTTTAGAAATCACAATTTTACCTCTTCTATTTCTTTATTATGATAAGTTTTTGCCTATCTTTAATCTGATTATAATCTATAAGTTTGGCAGGAAGGACTCTTGGAAAAATCCAAAGAAGTCCGGGCTTGCCAAAAAACCTATAAAATTATTTACCAGTTTTACCTTCTTTACGGCGAACGAATTCTCCAACATAACGAATCCCTTTACCTTTATAAGGTTCTGGAGTACGTTTGCTACGGATGTATGCTGCTACTTCACCAACAACTTCTTTGTTAGAACCACTTACTACGATTGTAGTTGGGTTTGGAAGTTCGAAAGTGATTCCTTCAGGAGCAACAACTTCGTCTGGGTGAGATTTACCAACGCTAAGTACAAGTTTGTTTCCTTGTAGTTGAGCACGGTAACCAACCCCACGCATTTCAAGTTCTTTTTTGAAACCTTCAGAAACTCCGATAACCATGTTATTGAAGTTGGCACGAGTTGTACCGTGAATAGTTTTCATTTCTTTTGAATCATTTGGACGAGCGAAAGTCACTTCTTGTCCATCTTGTTTTAATTCGATCGCTGTAGGGAACGTACGAGTAAGTTCACCTCTAGGACCTTTAACAGTAACTACACCAGCTTTAGCGTCAACAGTAACGCCTGCAGGTAGTACTACTACTTTATTACCAATACGGCTCATAATTTCCTCCTGTTAAATTTTCCTACTTGTCGTAGGTTTTCACGGGGGTTAAGCTTTACGCTTGACCTTTACTTACTACTTTTCACCGATGACTTGAAAATAAATCACCTGCTTCAAGCATTAATGAAAAAGAGTTATATGCGGAAATATTTATAGAAAAATTCCCACATACGACTTCTCGTTCATTTTACCAAACGTATGCTAGTACTTCTCCACCAATGTTCTTAGCGCGAGCAACTTTATCAGTTACAACACCTTCAGAAGTAGAGATGATAGCGATACCTAGTCCATTAAGAACTTTTGGCACATCAGCAGATTTAACGTATACACGTAGACCTGGTTTAGAAATACGTTTAAGTCCAGTGATTACGCGTTGTCCTTTGTGTTCACCATCTTGAGCGTATTTAAGATATACACGAACGATTCCTTGTTTGTCATCTTCGATATATTCAACATCTTTAACGAATCCTTCAGCAAGTAAGATTGAAGCGATTTCGCGTTTGATTTTTGATGCAGGTACTTCAACAACATCGTGTTTTACCATGTTAGCATTACGGATGCGTGTTAGGAAGTCTGCGATTGGATCTGTCATTACCATTACGGTTATTTCTCCTTAATCATTTGTAGTTTGGGTTTGTTTTATTAAATAAAACGTCAGTATCCCACTTGCAAATTAATCTTGCCTATAAGCAATAGTTAAATTGAAGTGGCGAATGCCGCTTCAGATTACCATGAAGCTTTCTTAACGCCCGGAACTTGACCTTTGTAAGCCAGCTCACGGAAGCAAATACGGCATAATTTGAATTTGCGGTAAACTGAGTGTGGACGCCCACAACGTTCACAACGAGTGTAAGCTTGCGTTGAGAATTTCGCTGGACGTTTGTTTTTAGCAATCATTGATTTTTTTGCCACGTCTTTTGCCTCCTATATTATTTAGCAAATGGCATACCCATTTGGGCAAGCAATTCGCGTCCTTCTTCATCAGTGTTAGCAGTAGTAACGATTACTACGTCTAAACCACGGATTTTATCAACGTTATCGTAGTTAATTTCTGGGAAAATTAGTTGTTCTTTAACACCTAGTGTGTAGTTTCCGCGTCCGTCAAATGATTTGCTTGACACACCGTGGAAGTCACGTACACGTGGAAGAGAGACAGTCACTAATTTATCTAGGAATTCGTACATGCGTTCTCCGCGAAGAGTTACTTTCGCACCGATTGGCATACCTTCACGTAGACGGAAACCAGCGATTGATTTCTTAGCTTTAGTGATAAGTGGTTTTTGACCAGAAATGATAGCAAGTTCTTCAACTGCCTTATCAAGGTTTTTAGAGTTGCTTACTGCATCTCCAACACCCATGTTAAGTACGATTTTATCGACTTTAGGCACAGCCATAACAGATGTATAGTTGAATTTTTCAGTTAGAGCTGGGATTACTTCAGCACTATATTTTTCTTTTAAACGATTAGCCATTTTTTTCCTCCTCTCTTCAGTGATTAATCTAGGATTTCGCCAGATTTTTTGTTGTAGCGTACTTTTTTGTCGCCTTCAACCTTGTATCCAACACGTCCAGCAACACCGTTTTTGTCAAGGACTTGAACGTTTGATGCATTGATTGGAGCTTCCACTTCAAGGATAGCACCGTTTGGATTTACGTGGTTAGGTTTTTGGTGTTTTTTCATGATTGCAACACCTTCAACTACAACTTTGTTTACTTTTGGTAAAGCTTTGATTACTTTACCAGTCTTGCCTTTATCTTTACCAGCAATGACTTTAACTGTATCGCCTGTTTTTACAAACATTTAGATTTCTCCTTTTTTTCTTACGTCCGACTAGGACACCCTCACCATAGGTGAGGGGACTATGCGACTTTTATATTCTATTATTATAGAACTTCAGGTGCAAGTGAAACGATCTTCATGAAGTTTCCTTCACGTAATTCACGGGCAACAGGGCCGAAGATACGAGTTCCACGAGGTGTTTTGTCATCACGGATGATAACAGCAGCATTTTCATCAAATTTGATGTATGAACCATCAGTACGACGAGCGCCTGATTTAGTACGTACGATAACTGCTTTAACAACTTCACCTTTTTTAACAACTCCTCCAGGAGTTGCAGCTTTTACTGTTGCAACGATAACGTCACCGATGTTTGCGATTTTACGCCCTGAACCACCAAGAACTTTGATAGTTAGGATTTCGCGGGCACCACTGTTATCAGCAACTTTCAAACGAGTTTCTGCTTGAATCACTGTTCATTTCTCCTTTCAGAATTTAGATAATTACAGCTTCTTCAACGATTTCAACTAAACGGAAACGTTTGTCTTTTGACAATGGACGAGTTTCCATAATGCGCACGATGTCGCCAGTTTTTGCTGAGTTGTTTTCGTCATGAGCTTTGTATTTTTTAGAATAATTAATACGTTTACCGTAGACAGGGTGGTTACGTTTTGTTTCGACAACAACTGTGATAGTTTTATCCATCTTGTCAGATACCACACGACCTTGATAAACTTTACGTTGATTACGTTCAGACATGATCTTCCTCCCCTATCTATTATTTTGCTTCACGTGCTACTGTTTTAACACGTGCAATTGATTTTTTAACTTCGTTAATTTTCGCTGTATTTTCAAGTTGACCAGCTGCCGCTTGAAAACGTAGTTCGAATAATTCTTTCTTAAGTTCTTGCTCACGAGTAGCAAGTTCTTCAGCTGAAAGACCACGAAGTTCTGTCAAAAGTGTTTTTACTTCATTAAGCTTCATTTGAATCCTCCGCACGTTTTACAATCTTAGTTTTTACTGGTAATTTATGAGACGCTAGGCGTAAAGCTTCGCGAGCCACTTCTTCAGATACACCTGCGATTTCAAACATTACTTTACCGCGTTTAACCGGTGCTACCCAACCTTCTGGAGCTCCTTTACCTTTACCCATACGAACCCCAATGGCTTTACCTGTATATGATTTGTGAGGGAAGATTTTAATCCAAACTTTACCACCACGCTTCATGTAACGAGTCATTGCGATACGGGCTGCTTCGATTTGGCGGTTAGTGATCCAGTGACTTGTAGTCGCTTGAAGACCAAATTCACCGAAAGTTACTTCCTTACCACCTTTAGCTTCACCACGCATTTTCCCACGAAATTCACGACGGTGTTTTACACGTTTAGGTACTAACATGAACTATTTATCTCCTTTCACTGATTTTCTTGTTGGAAGGATTTCACCACGGTCGATCCAGATTTTAACACCTAGTTTACCGTAAGTAGTATCAGCTTCTTCCCAAGCGTAGTCGATATCTGAACGAAGTGTGTGAAGTGGAACTGTCCCTTCAGAGTAACCTTCGCTACGAGCGATATCAGCACCATTAAGACGTCCAGATACTTGAGTTTTAATTCCTCGAGCTCCAGCACGCATAGCGCGTTGAATTGCTTGTTTTTGTGCACGACGGAATGCAACACGTGCTTCAAGTTGACGTGCAATTCCTTCACCAACAAGGTGAGCGTCAAGATCTGGTTTCTTGATTTCAACGATGTTGATGTGAACTTGTTTTCCAGTAAGAGCGTTTAAGTCTGCACGAAGTGCATCAACGTTTGCTCCACCTTTACCAATAACCATACCTGGTTTAGCAGTGTGGATTGAAACAATCACTTTGTTCACTGCACGTTCAGTTTCAATAGTTGATACTGAAGCATCTCCAAGACGAGATTGGATAAGGTTACGGATTTCAAGATCTTCATGAAGGTAATCTGCGTATTCTTTTTCAGCATACCATTTGGCATCCCAGTCACGGATGATTCCGACACGAAGTCCGATTGGATTTACTTTTTGACCCACGATTTTACCTCCTTATCTTTCTTCTACTACCACTGTGATGTGGCTAGTACGTTTGTTGATTGGTGAAGCACTACCTTTCGCACGTGGACGGAAACGTTTCATTGTTGGTCCTTCGTTTACGAATGCTTCGCTCACGTATAAATCAGCTTTTTCAAGACCAAGATTGTTTTCAGCGTTTGCAACTGCTGAATTAAGAACTTTCTCGATGACTCCTGCTGCTTTATTTGGTGTGAATTTTAAAATTGTAATTGCTTCTGCAATGTTTTTTCCACGGATCAAGTCGATAACCAAGCGTGATTTACGAGGTGAAACGCGAACTGTACGTGCAGTAGCTTTAGCTGAAGTATTTTCTGCCATTTCTTTCTCCTCCTATTAACGTCTTGTTTTCTTATCGTCTGCAACGTGACCTTTGTAAGTACGAGTTGGTGCGAATTCACCAAGCTTGTGACCTACCATGTCTTCTTGGATGTAAACTGGTACATGTTTACGTCCATCATATACAGCGATAGTGTATCCGATGAAACTTGGGAAAATCGTTGAACGACGTGACCAAGTTTTGATTACTTTTTTCTTTTCGTCTTTAGCTTGAGCTTCAACTTTTTTCATTAAATGCTCATCGACGAAAGGTCCTTTTTTAAGACTACGTCCCATTTTAGTTATCTCTCCTTTAAAAGATACCACAACTGCTACTAAGGCAGAGTTGGCGGAATTTATTATTTTTTATTACACTGTCTGAACACACTTGGACAATGCTGTGATTTAGGCTAGCTAAACCACTACATGTCTGCAACTTCTTAGTAGATAGCCCCTGCGGTTAGGCAGCTGACTTTTCTAGTAACTTTGAAGTGATTTTATAATTATTTTTGACCGCGACGACGAACGATAAGTTTGCTTGATTTAGCTTTCTTACTACGTGTTTTAAGTCCGATTGCTGGTTGACCCCAAGGTGAAACTGGAGCTTTACGACCAACTGGTTGTTTACCTTCACCACCACCGTGTGGGTGATCGTTCGGGTTCATTACGCTACCACGTACAGTTGGACGGATACCACGCCAGCGGTTACGTCCAGCTTTACCAATGTTGATAAGGCTGTGTTGTTCGTTACCAACAACCCCAACAGTTGCACGACAAGTAGAAAGAATCATACGAACTTCGCCTGAGTTAAGACGTACAAGAACGTATTTACCTTCGTTACCAAGTACTTGTGCACTTGTTCCCGCAGAACGGATAAGTTGTCCACCTTTACCAGGTTTAAGTTCGATGTTGTGGATAAGTGTACCAACTGGGATGTTTGCAAGTGGTAAAGTGTTACCAACTTTGATATCCGCGTCAGGACCTGAAACCACAGTCATACCAACTTCAAGACCTTTAGGTGCAAGGATGTATGATTTAACCCCGTCAGTGTAAGTGATCAATGCGATGTTAGCTGAACGGTTTGGATCGTATTCGATTTGTGTTACTTTTGCAACAACACCATCTTTAGTACGTTTGAAGTCAACTAAACGGTATTTACGTTTGTGTCCACCACCTTGGTGACGAACTGTAATACGACCGTTGTTGTTACGACCTGCTTTGCTTTTTAGTGAAACTAACAAGCTCTTTTCAGGAGTACTTGTAGTGATTTCTGCAAAGTCGCTACCAGTCATGTGACGACGACCGTTAGTGGTAGGTTTGTAAACTTTAATTCCCACGTTTTTCCTCCTTTAATTATTCACCGAAGATTTCGATTTTTTTAGAATCTTCAGTTAGTGTGATGATTGCTTTCTTGTATTTGCTTGTAAATCCAGTGTAACGACCAACGCGTTTAGCTTTTGGTTTAACGTTAATTGTGTTTACAGATGCTACCTTAACTCCATCAAAAGCACGTTCAACGGCTTGTTTGATAAGTTCTTTGTGAGCACGAGCATCAACTTCGAAAGTATATTTTTTCTCATCCATTGCAAGCATAGATGCTTCAGTGATGATTGGTTTTTTGATTACATCATAAAGGTTCATTATGCAAGGACCTCCTCGATTTGAGATAGAGCTGCTTGAGTAACCAATAATTTATCATTGTTAACAATGTCAAGAACGCTTGCTGAGTTAGCAGTTGTTACTTGTACATTTGGAATGTTACGAGCAGATAGTTCAGCAAATTCATTTCCTTCGTTTTCAACGATTACAAGGACTTTACGGTCGATTGCAAGAGCTGAAAGAACTTTTACGAATTCGCTTGTTTTTGGTGCGTCAAATGATAAAGCGTCAACAGCTACAAGTTTGTCACCAGCAACTTTTTCTGAGTAAACAGATTTAAGAGCAAGTTGACGAACTTTTTGTGGAAGCTTGTAAGCATAGCTACGTGGGTTTGGTCCGAAGACAACACCACCACCACGCCATTGTGGGCTTCTGATTGAACCTTGACGTGCACGTCCAGTACCTTTTTGGCGCCATGGTTTACGACCACCACCTGATACTGCTGAACGGTTCTTAACTGCACTTGTACCTTGACGAAGACTTGCGCGTTGGCTTAGGATTACATCGAAAACTACAGTTTCATTTGGTTCAATTCCAAATACTGCGTCATTCAGAGTAACTTCGCCAGCTTTGCTACCATCTTGTTTAAATAATGCTACGTTAGCCATTTCGGTAAGTTTCTCCCTTCCTTATTATTTCGCAGATTTTACTGCAGTTTTGATAGTGATGAGTGATTTTTTCGCTCCTGGAACGTTACCTTTAACAAGGATAACATTCTTCTCTGGAACAACCTGTGCAATTTCAAGGTTTTGAATTGTTACACGGTTTCCACCCATACGACCTGCCAAGTGTTTATTTTTGAACACGCGGTTAGGCGCTACAGGACCCATTGACCCTGGACGACGGTGGTAACGAGACCCGTGTGACATTGGTCCACGTGATTGTCCGTGGCGTTTGATAACACCTTGGAAACCTTTACCTTTAGTCGTACCTGTGACATCAACGATATCTCCAGCTGCGAATGTATCAACAGTGATTTCTGATCCAACTTCTAAGCCTTCAATACCTTTAAATTCACGGATGAAGCGCTTAGGAGCCGTATTTGCTTTAGCAACATGACCTTTGGCAGGTTTGTTACTCAAAACTTCACGTTTGTCGTCAAAACCAACTTGAGTTGCTTCATAACCGTCTGTTTCAACAGTTTTAACTTGAAGAACAACGTTTGGAGTTGCTTCGATGACAGTAACTGGGATTAATTCACCAGACTCAGTGAAGATTTGGGTCATTCCCACTTTTTTCCCTAAGATTCCTTTTGTCATTAGAGTTCCCTTTCTTAAAGTTTAATTTCGATGTTTACACCGCTTGGTAAATCAAGTTTCATAAGAGCGTCAACAGTTTTTTGTGTTGGCTCGATGATGTCGATTAAGCGTTTGTGTGTGCGCATTTCGAATTGTTCGCGGCTATCTTTGTATTTGTGAGTCGCACGAATTACTGTGTATAGTGAACGATCAGTTGGAAGTGGGATTGGACCACTTACTTGAGCACCTGTACGTTTAGTAGTTTCTACGATCTTTTCAGCCGCTTGATCAAGGATACGGTGTTCGTATGCTTTCAAACGAATGCGAATTTTTTTATTTGCCATTTTTTCTCCTCTCGTCTATTGTCTTGAATAGGCTAGCTCCACAAGAAAACCAACTCCCCTAGCTTGGCAATGCTCCCGGGTGTGTCGCAACCTCTTGCTTCAATGCCATAGTCTGCATTTTTGCAGTACTTGACTATACTATCAAATTATCTTCTGCTTGGCAAGACTTTTATTGTAAAAATTTTATTTTTTTCTTTCTTCTATAATAAGCAAATAAAAAAGGCAGTAGATTACCCACCACCTTTAATGATTATTTTAAATCTAAGTATTTTTCAACTGCCTTTTGCATGTCAGAAATACCAACGACTGTCTTATGAAGGACAGGTTCTTCTTTTAGATTTCTTACGGCTTCGGGTTGTTTAACCTTAGAAAGTTCTTCTAGTTGATCAACCAAGGCAAAATCATCCAAATCACTCTTACTATCGGTTAATGCCTCAACGACTACTCGCGGAAACTTATAAGGGCTTGCAGTAGATACGACCACAGTCCTAGTAGAATCTGAGCTAGCTTCTCGGTAGTCCCTGTAAACCTTACTTGCAACCGCTGTATGCGGGTCTTCTGTATAAGAAGTTAAATCAAAAACTTCCCTTATCTCTTGCTTAGTATCCTCCTGGCTGGCATATCCTGAAATAAAATCAGCCAAATGTTTTTGCATGCCTTTAGTGATTTCATAAGTTCCCTTACTGTAAAGCTCATCCATCAACGAATTTGTCAGCTGATCATTGTCTTCTGTTGCATGGAAGATTAAGCGTTCAAGATTACTCGAAACCAGAATATCCATTGAAGGGCTTGAGGTCACAAAGAACTCCCTATTTTTATCATAAAGTCCTGTTTGGAAGAAATCCGTTAAAACCTTGTTCTCATTAGAGGCACAGATTAATTTGTTTACAGGTAGTCCTATTTCTTTAGCATAGTAAGCAGCAAGGATGTTTCCAAAGTTACCTGTTGGTACACTAAAATTGATTTGTTCTCCGTTTTCAATCTGATTTTCCTTAAGAAGCTGGGCATAGGCATAAACATAATAAACAATCTGAGGGACCAGACGTCCAATATTCATTGAGTTAGCACTTGAGAATTGTTTCTTGTTTGTAAGCATCTTCTCACGCAGATTAAGGTTATTAAACATCTCCTTGACCTTAGTTTGGGCATCGTCAAAATTTCCTTCAATTGCTACCACGTGGGTATTGGCACCCTTTTGGGTTATCATTTGTTGCCTTTGGATTTCACTGACCCCGTCTTTTGGATAAAAGACAATGATTTGCGTATTTTCGACATCAGCAAATCCCGCCATGGCAGCCTTCCCTGTGTCACCACTTGTTGCTGTAAGGATTACAATCTCATTTTGAGTACCAGATTTTTTAGCAGCGGTAGTCATTAAATAAGGCAGAATTGATAGGGCCATATCCTTAAAGGCAATAGTATTTCCATGGAACAACTCCAGGTTGTAGTGATCACCTACTTGAACCAAGGGAGCAATCCTCTTGTCGTCAAACTTGTCATCGTAGGCCGAATTCACACAGTAATCAAGCTCTTCTTCTGTAAAATCATCTAAGAATCCTGCTAGAACAAGCTTGGCTACTTCCTGATAACTTGCATCCTTAAGTTTTTCAAAATCCAAGTCTATCTGAGGGAGTTTGCTTGGTACATATAGCCCCCCATCGGTCGCCAATCCTTGTAAAATAGCCTGACTGGCTGTAACTATATTGCTCTTATCTCTTGTACTCTGATATTTAAGTGGCATGCTTCCTGTCTCCTTGATTTTATTTTTATTATTATAACAAAAATTACCAATAAATTAATGGATTTTAAAAAAGGAGCTAGGCTCCTTTGATTTATTTACTAATTTCGTCGATTTGATCAACTTCAAGGTCTACTACTGTTTCACGACCAAACATTTCAATTGATACCTTAAGCTTACGGCTATCAACAATCTCTGTAACATTACCAACCATGTCAGCAAAGGCTCCGTCAATAATCTTAACTGGATCCCCAACCTTAAGGTCGATTTCATGATTACGAAGCGTTTTGCCCATACCGTTTAGAATATGGCGAATCTCTTCTTCAAATAAAGGTGTTGGTTTACTACGGTTACCGTGAGACCCAACGAATCCTGTAACGTTTGGTGTGTTACGCACGACAAACCAAGCTTCATCTGTCATATTCATCTCAACTAACACATATCCTGGGAACATGTTTTCTTCAGTTTCCTTGATTTTCCCGTTAACGTCACGAGTAACTGTTTCTGTAGGAATTTCAATACGAAGAATATTGTCCGTCATATTATAGGTATGAGCACGCTCAAGTAGTGTCTCCTTTACCTTATTTTCATATCCTGAGTAGGTTTGGATTACAAACCAACCTTGGTCAAAACTTGTTAAGTTGTCCATTTTGTCTCCTTTTTTCAACTAAAAAAGCCCCTAAGGACTTCGTTTTTTTTATTATATCACAAAAGTTAAATTAAGTTATACTATTTTACAAATAAACTTAAAACTGATGTAATACCTAATTTGATTAGCTTATCAAATACAAAGATAATGAGCAGGAAGAAAGCAGAATACTCGATAACGCCTGCGAAATCAATTGCTGCCTCTTTTTTAGTTGGCCATGTAACTTTATTCATTAAACTTAAGACGCTTTTGATAAATTTCATACTTTCTTATGAGCTAATGCCCTACCTCGTTTCTTTATGTTCTGTGTATTTCCCACAATGCTTGCAAAACTTATTTACGACTAAACGTTTTTCTTTAGCATTGCTACTTAGGTTTATTGAATAATTGCGTGATCCACATACTCCACACGCAAGAGATGCTTTTTTTAACATATCGTCTCCTATCGATTCATTCTATCATATTATTCTTTTACTGACAATTGCCTAAAATTTAGATTTAAGATTATTCCAAAAATCTTTAATTTTTTCACCAATGCCAGATTTTTCAACTTGTTCTTTAACCCTGTTACTAAAATCCTTAGCCTTTTCCTGGGCATCATCTAAGAGGTTGGAATCACTACCGATGATAATACTATCCTTATCATCCTCACCTGTGTCTACTGGCGACTTGCCATTTAAGGCATAGGCATTTTCAACTGAAAACTTAGTACCCTTAGTATTAGGAAGAATGTAAGATGCTGCCTGCTTAAATATCTTAGAAGCTTGACCGCTACTTGCACCTTCTAGGTAGTGGGTCTCATCTGTTTTTTCAAAGCCAAGCCACAGACTGATTACAACATCTGGCGTATAGCCAATAACCCACTGGTCATTGGTATTATTGCCGTCAGCCGTCTCTGTTGTTCCTGTTTTTCCGGCTAAAGTGTAGCCATAAGGCTCAGCATAAACCCCTGTACCATTTGAATAGGTTCCAAGCATCATGCTGGTCATCTTGTCATTGGTACTCTTATCTAAGACACGTTTTTGGTTTTGCTTGTAACTTTTAATGACCTGACCACTAGAGTTTTCAATTTTTGTAATCAAATGGGCTTCATTCATTATACCATTGTTGGCAAATGTTCCATAAGCTTGGGCCATCTGCCAAGGGTTGGTCACAACTCCACCACCAAGAGCTACTTGAAGCTCCTCATTTTTATCAGTCAAATTAAGACCAAAGGCTTTACCCTTAGCAACAGCTGTCTTAACTCCTAATTTGTTTACCGTATAAACGGCAGGTAGATTCAAACTCTGAGCTAGGGCTTCATACATGGGCACCTGCCCCTGGTAGGTTCTGGTATAATTTTGCGGGTTATAGCCATTATAGTCATGAGGTTTGTCCTCAAGAACCTGATTGATGGTCCAACCAGCTTCAATGGCTGGACTATAAACAACAAGTGGTTTAATGGTTGATCCTGGGCTTCTTTGAGCCTGGGTCGCAAAGTTAAAGCCCCTGAAGGTATTATCCTTATCAGTTGGAACTCTTCCCACTAGAGCTGCGACAGCCCCAGTTGACGGATCAAGGGCGACACTTGCACTTTGGGCAACCACTCCATCAGAAGCTCTTGGAAAAAGATAGGTTGCTGCATAGGTATCTTGTAGACCAATTTGATAATTTTGGTCAAGCCCTGTATATATTTTATAGCCATTGTTTAAGATGTCATTTTCACTTAGGCCGTACTTACTTGCTGCCTCCTGAATGACCGCATCAAAATAGGATGGGTATTTATAGTCACTATCTTTGCCTGTATAGTCATCGTCAATCTTGCTATTCATATCAATATTTGCTGCTTGATTGGCCTCATCCTGGCTAGCCAATTTGGCATTGACCATGTTTTGAAGGACGGTATTTCTCCTATCAGTTGCAAATTTACCATCTTTGTAGAGGGGATTATAGACCTCGGGCCATTTTAAAATCCCAGCAAGGGTTGCACTTTCATCTAGGGTCAACTCCGCCGCACTTTTACCAAAGTACTTGTGGGATGCATCTTCAATCCCCCAGATTCCATTACCAAAGTATGAGTTATTTAGGTACATGGCCATAATATCACTCTTACTATATTTTTTGGTGATTTCCATGGCTAGGAAAATCTCCTTGGCTTTACGGTCAACCGTCTGTTTCTGGGTCAAGTAGGCATTTTTAGCCAGCTGTTGGGTAATGGTTGAACCCCCACCAAACTTACCTAAGGTTGCCACAGCTAAAAGGGTCCTTGGAATATTTACGCCGCGGTTACTATAAAAACTCCTGTCCTCAGTTGCCACAACGGCATCAATAACATGAGGGGATATTTGATCAATGTCAACATAGGTTCCCTTTTGGCCATACATAGACCCTGCTGAATCACCATTTTTATCGATAATAACCGTTGTTGACCTCAAGGATTCCTGAAGGTCAGATACATTGGCTGTTTTAGCTAGGTAAAAGAGGTAACCCCCAATCATCAGGATGAAGGATAAAATTATTAGTAGGAATATCTTTGTTAGATTATGACGCTTCCACCACATTCTAAACTTATGCCAGTAGGGATGTTTTGATTTTTTAAGCTCTAAGTCCTCATTAGAAGTTTCAGGGCTAGAACTTACCTTTTCCTTACTCAGCTTATTATTAGTTCTTTTTGAACGACTGTATTTTTGACTCAAGTGTTTAACCTCCACTTGTATTAATTTCTTAAATCCGATTTCTTATTATATGTGTTAGAATAAAAAACATGAAATATAATATTACAATACCACAAAATTCTCCAAATATGACATTAAATATTCTTTTGGAAGACAAGTGGCTTCTTCCCCGTAAAAAAAGGCACCTTTTAAGGACTAAAAAAGGGGTTCTGATCAATAATGAAAATAAGCCTTGGGATACCCTCGTAGGGCCTGGGGATTTAATCACCCTCATTTTTGATGTAAGCGATTATCCGCACAAGGAAGTTGTCCTTGGTCATAAAAATTTGGTTGACTGCCTTTATGAGGATGAGCATTTAATTGTTGTAAATAAGCCTGAGGGTATGAAAACCCACCCCAATGAACCAGGTGAGCTTGCTCTTTTAAACCATGTTTCAGCCTATCTTGGTCACCCTGCCTATGTTGTCCACAGACTCGATCAGGAAACCAGCGGAGCCATCTTATTTGCTAAAAATCAATTCGTTTTACCCATTCTTAATACAATGCTTGAGGACAAAAAAATCTATAGGAACTATCAGGCATTGGTTGGTGGTAGGATTAAGGAGGATAAGATGACCATTGATAAGCCTATCGGACGAGACCGCCACAATCGGAGTAAAAGGCTTGTTACTAAGTCAGGTAAAAGGGCTATTACCCACCTGAACTTACTTGATACTAGCAGGCAAAATTCTTACCTTTCCTGCATACTCGAAACTGGTAGAACCCATCAAATAAGAGTCCATCTAGCAAGTATCAATCATCCCATTATTGGAGATTCCCTCTACGGGAAAATTAAGGAAGAAAGAATGATGCTTCATGCCAGCAAACTTTCTCTCACGCATCCTTTTACTGGTGAAAAATTAGAATTTTTTGCCCCAAGTAGCACATTTAACTCGATAATAAATAAATACTCTTAAATAGGACTTAATAAAAACCAACTGAGATTTAAGAATCTTCCTCAGCTGGTTTTTATTATTTTTTTTGAAGCAATTTCTTATAAATAAGCATAACAACAAACATGGCCACAAAGACAATGGTAATACTTGCACTGGCAGGTGTTGCCCAGTAGTATGAAATAAGTAAACCGCTAACCATTCCAAAAAAGCCTAAAATAATACTTATTAGCATAACTGACTTAAATGATTTAGCAACTCTCAAGGCGATGCTTCCTGGCATAACCATAATGGCACTGACAAGTAAGGCTCCAGCCACTGGTATCATCAAGGCAATTGAAATACCTGTTATGATATTAAAGGCCGTTGACATGAATCTTGTAGGCAAACCATCAACAAAGGCCACATCCTCATCAAAGGTTAAGATGTACATGGGCCTCATAAATAAAAGAAAGAGAACTACTATTACTAAAGCTAATACAAATAGAAGAATTACTTGAATCTCCGAAATAGTAACAATTGATCCAAAAAGGTACTGGTCAATACTGACCGAATTTGAACCACCTGATTTACTGGTTAGAATCAAGGCTACAGATAATCCCAGACTCATTAGTATAGCCGTTGCTACCTCTAAAAAGTCACTGTAAACTGTCCTTAGATATTCAAGTAAAATGGCTGCAAGAATAACAACGACAAGAGTGGCAAGGGTTGGGGATATACCAAGAAAGAGACCCATGGCTACACCCGCTAAGGATACATGACTTAGGGTATCACTCATCAGACTTTGTCGCCTCAATATGAGAAAGACTCCTAGGAGGGGAGCAAAGATAGACATGGCCACAATGGCTAAAAAGGCCCGAATCATAAAGTCATACTGGAATATTTCCATTATTTTTCCCTCCAATCATCATGGACACTAAAACAACGCCAAGGTGAATCTTGCTTTCTCACCAGATGGATATTCCGATCAGCAAAGTTCTTTACATCCTCAGCATCATGGGTAATCATTAAGACAGACTTTCCGTGCTCATGAACACTATGATGCATGAGTTCGTAGAAGTCCCTTCTACTAACATCATCCATCCCAGTTGTCGGCTCATCTAGTACAAATAAATCAGGATCTGAGGCAAACATTCTAGCAATTACCACCCTTTGCTTTTGTCCACCAGACAACTCTCCAATTTTCTTGTGCCTAAATTCCCACATACCTACGGCTTTTAGAGATTTTTCTACATGTTCCCAGTCATGGTCATTGATTTTACGAAACCAACCCTTACGCGGATAACGTCCGCTGGTTACAAACTCTAAAACGGTACTTGGAAAACCTGCATTGAAGCTTGCTACCTGTTGGGGTAAATAAGATATTCTTAATTTTTTCCCCTTATTATTAACCTTTGAAATTTCAACCTTTCCTTCCTTAGGCTTAAGAATCCCCAAAGAAGCTTTGATTAAGGTTGATTTGGCTGCCCCATTTTCACCTGTTAGGGTTACAAACTCACGGTCATCCACATGGTAGCTCACATTCTCAAGTACCGGCTCATCGTCATAATAAAAGGATAAATCTTTAACATTTATATAGTGCATCTATTTTATACTCTTCTTCAAATTCTCTAAATTCTGCTCCATAATTGAAATATAAGTAACACCATCCTTTTGCTCCTCTTTTGTAATACCTTCGACAGTATTTAGAACAAGGGTTTGGGCTCCAACTTCCTGGGCAAGGGTTTTTGCAATCTTATCATCAGCATTCTCTTCAAAATAAACAATGTCTAATTTATCTGCTTCCATGGTCTTTTTAAGACTGGCAAGAGTTGCACTAGAAGGTTCAGCATCAGGTGTTAGACCAGCTATATAGATTTGAGTTAGACCGTAATCATTAGCCAAGTAACCAAAGGCTGCATGCTGGGTCACAAATTTTTTATTTTCTGCTCCCTCAAAGCTTGAAGCATACTCCTTATCCAAGTTATCAAGTTTTTCAAGGTAGGCCGAAGCATTTTCTTCGAAATCTTTTTTATAGTTTGGATATTTCTCAGATAGTTCATTCAAGATGGTAGTAACTTCAATCTGAGCATTTTTTAAGGATAACCAAGTGTGAGGATCAACTGTTTCTTGGCTGCTAGACTGGCCAGAAAATTTGAGGAGCTTAACATCCTTACTGGCTTCAATGACAAGACTGGTTGATTTTAGATTCTTCTTAGCACTTGTAAACCATTTTTCCAAATTATCATTATTATAAATAACCACGTCGCTATCAGTAATTTTTGCTATATCACGCGCACTTGGCTCATAGTCATGAACCTCTTGACCTGCGGGAACAATGTAGGATACATCGGCATGTTCGCCCACAACATTCTTGGTAAATTCATACATGGGATAGAAACTTGTACTTATCTTAATCTTGTCGCTACTTTTTTGCTTGCCACATGCTCCAAGCATCAGAGCAATCAAGCTAACCGCCATAATGCCCAGCAGCTTTTTAACTACCTTATTCATTTTCTTTAATCTCCACACTTCCATTAATATACAGTGCATTATAGCAGAAGAAAGTAACGTTTACAAGTGTAATCATAAACTCCTAACCAGATAAACTTCCTTACAGAAACCTTTAATGCTATTAACAGCGCGTGTTGCCCTTGCCTTTTTATCAAAAAGAGCAAAAACTGTTGGCCCACTGCCACTCATTAATACACCGCTAGCACCTGCTTCAGCTAAAACCTGCTTAATTTTCTCAATTTCTGGGTGCATTTTTATGGTTATATCCTCTAAAGAATTTCCAAGCCTTCCTGCTAGCTGATCAAAGTCATTTGTAAGAACCGAAGCTTCAATACCGTCCATGTCAAAATTTTTAATAGTTTTTAGATCAACTCTTTTAAAGACATCAGGAGTTGAGACACCAAATTTTGGTTTAACCAGTAAAACCCAATAATTTTCAAGACCTTCGATAGGTTCTACAAGCTCTCCCCGTCCTTTAACTCGGGCAATCCCCCCGTAAATACAGTAGGGAACGTCACTTCCTACGCTCTCGCCAAGCTTGGCCAAATCAGCCAGGCTCAGCTTAAGATTCCAAAGCTTATTGAGGGCTCTAAAGGTTGCCGCAGCATCACTTGAGCCACCAGCAAGGCCTGCAGCCACTGGGATAACTTTTTTAATATATATTTCTACTCCTTTTTTTATACCAAAAGTATTTTTGATCAATTCAGCAGCCTTATAGGCATGATTTTTATTGTTTTTAGGAACTGAAACACCATCAGACTTGATGACTATCTTATCCTCATCAAGTTCCTTGATTGTAATTCGATCAGAAAGATCAATACTTGCCATTACCATATCAAGTTCGTGAAAGCCATCTGTTCTTTTACCAACTACATTAAGCCCAAGATTTATCTTTGCGGGCGCTTTTTCTGTTATTTCCATAGTCTAAAGTATAGCAAATTCAAGTATATTTTTCATCCATGTTTAAAACTACTAACAACTTCTTCCCTTTAAATATACCTCTCTTATATTTTAAATAAATAAAAATATTTGCTATACTTTAATCACAAATAACTACTATTATATTAAATGGTTGAAAGAGGTTTGATTATGGATATGAGTAAGATGTCAGGACATATGCCAAAGATGAATATGCATGGTTCCCCTGCCCCAGCAGATTTAAAGGCCACAGCTGATCCTAAATTCCCTGTAAGGAGCGAGATTACGATTACAGCCGATCACATGCCTGGAATGAAGGGAGCAAGCGGTAAGGTTGTCGGTGTCTATGATACAAAATTGTACACCGTTGACTACATGGATACAGAAGACCACCAAATGATTACCAACCACAAGTACCTGATAGCAGATGAAATCGTGGGAGATTTGACTGTCGGTAGCAAGATTACACTTGAAGCTGACCACATGTCTGGCATGAAGGGAGCGAGTGGCTCTATCGTTGCCATTAGCGACGGTCCTGCCTATATGGTTGACTATACTTCAAACGATTCATCAAAAATGATGGTTACTAACCATAAGTGGTTGACCCAAACTGAGCTTGAACAACGCTAGTAACTTAGCAGCAGTAACTTTATATGTAGAACCTAGGAGAGATACTATGAAAAAAACTAATTTTTTGAAGGCTAGTGCAGTCCTTTTATTAGCCCTATCCCTTGGTGCTTGTAGTACTAAGGAAAGTTCAAAAAACACCTCATCTGAGATGACCAACTCATCTTCAATGAGCCAAATGGATAATATGTCATCTAGCAGCATGTCCATGGACGAGATGAGTAAGATGAATATGAACGGTTCCCCTGCTCCAGCAGATTTAAAGGCCGCAGCTGATCCTAAATTCCCTGTAGGGAGCGAGATTACGATTACAGCCGATCACATGCCTGGGATGAAAGGAGCAAGCGGTAAGGTTGTTGGTGTCTATGATACAAAATTATACACCGTTGACTACATGGATACAGAAGACCATCAAATGGTTACCAACCACAAGTACCTGATAGCAGATGAAATTAAAGGAGATTTGACTGTCGGTAGCAAGATTACGCTTGAAGCTGACCACATGTCTGGCATGAAGGGAGCGAGTGGCTCTATCGTTGCCATTAGCGATGGGCCTGCCTATATGGTTGACTATACTTCAAACGATTCATCAAAAATGATGGTTACTAACCATAAGTGGCTAAGTCAATCTGAGCTTGAAAGTAAAGATTAAAGACCGGTATCTTCAGATTTTTTATCCCGACTAATTTGATATACTTCACCATGATTATCACTAAAGACAACCTTTAAAATATATCTACCATCAACAAATTCAAAAAAGCAGAAAGCGTCACTAAAGACAATGCTTCCTGCTTTTTGCTCGTCCTTAATTTTTTCAAAGGTCAAATCTGCCATCAACTCAGCCTTAATTCTATTGGTCTGGGCCACTATATTTCTTCGATTAGAAAGCATTGAAAAAAGATAAAATTCTAAGATTGCAGTAAATATCGCTACTAAAAATAAAACCTGGATTAAAACACCTGCTCTAACTTTTATCCTATTCATTTTATCCCTCCTTTTCAAATTGATAAATCATGGTATAGCTCGCCCCACTAATAAAGGTAAAATTAAAGGTTACAAGGCCGTTACTTTCCCTAATCTCAGTTGATTTTAAATTAAAAATCATAGGCTGATAGCCACGCCCGCTAATATGAGTTTTACGAAAATCTGAACTTCTTTCATTCTGGCCAAAGCGAAGCTCGCTGCTTTTTTTAACATATAAGTAGTTATGTTCAACCTTTAGAAATTCACTATCCCTTAACTCCTCCCTTAGTAGGCTACAAAATAATTGCCACTCGAGTTGTTCGTCTCTTGCTACATAGGCAATCTCCTTTCCAATAAGATTTGTAAGGCCTCCTACCACTAGTAAGCTTCCTGAGATTACAATAAGGGCTATCAGGCATTCAAGCAAGGTAAAGGCCTTAATTTTTAATTTCAATCCTTATAGCCTCCTTTTTCCCGTCAAAGATACTGACTCCATTTGAATTTTCCCTAATCTCGACAGAAACTCCATTCAAATCTAAATGGTTTATTCTTGCATCATAGGCCATTTTAGCAGTATTCAAAACTTCCAGCTCCCTTAATGATTGGATCTGCTCCTGTCTATTTTTACCGACCTCACATAATATTAATCCTGTAATGACTGATAAAAGAAGGGTTGCAATCAAACTTTCTAAAAGAACGTATCCCTTAACTAACTGTTTTCTTATACTTACCACTCCCCATATATAATTGATAGCTCACCTGCTTATTTTGCAGGGGAAATTTTATATCTATTTTTTGTAGGCTCGAATTACTACCCCGTTCGGAAAAATTTATCACATATGATTTTTCAAAACTTACCATGCTTGGTATCTTAAGCTTCCTGTTAAGGTAGTAAATTATTCCATCCTTAATTTCTAAGCTCTCCCTCCTTCTTGTGACCATACTTTGAAGCTGCGTATCCCGATATATTTTTTCAAATTTTAAGACAAATAACTCCCCTTCAACCTTTGATAGAACCTGGGTAAGGGATTTAGAAGATAGTAGCAAAATCAAGGAAACAATGGACAAGGCAAGAAGACTTTCCAAAATGGTAAAGGCTCTAATCTGGTAACTTACCAGCTTCCCTAGGATTTTTTTCATAATATTCCTTATATTTTTTGTACTGTTCCTGGGTTATATTACCCGCCTCCAAAAGTTTATTAAGGCTTGCCCCTTGTCCGCTGGTCAATTCAAAAAGATCTGCCTGACTCTCAACAACCTTTACAACTGCTGCTTGACCAGATTCATTAATCTTATCCTTTTGTTTGGAAAGGTTGGGAACAAATAGCAAGATCAAAACACTGATAATTAATAAAACCATAAGCATCTCAATTAAGGTAAAGGCTGCCACCTCTTTTTTTAAAATTTTTTTCATACAAGTCCTTCCATATTCTGATAAATGGGCAACAACATGGCTGCATAAACGACAACAATCATGAGAGCTACCAGGAGAAATATTAGCGGTTGAATCAGATTAAGTACCCTTTCAAGTTGATAAAAAAATTCCTTCCAAGATTCATTAGCATAGAGTTCCAATTCTTTACCTAATTTTGCCTTAAACTCCCCGTACTCTATAATTAAAGCAAGTTCCTCCTTGAAAAAAGGATAATTCAAAATCTTTTCATGGAATTCTACCCCCTCTGCCATCGACTTTTCAAGGGAAGCCCCAAGCTCCCTAAAAAGTCTGCTCTTCTGATTTTGCATAATATCTGCAATCACGCACATCTCTATCCCTTGTCCGATAAGGTTGCCCCATTCCCTAGCATAATAAGCCGTCAAATAAAGTCTTACAAGCCTTGAGACATAAGGTAAAACCATTATTTTTTTATAATTTGAGATTGCCGACTTTTTCCTTAAATAAAGAAAAATGAAAAGAGTAAAAAAGACAAGTCCAGCCATAAAAAAGCTAAGGATCACTGGTAAATTTCCAATAATAAAGGTTAAAAATGTATCCTTTTCAAGCTGAGGAAAAAGATAGGTATTTAGACCCAGCATAATTAACAGTAAAAAGAAGAGGAGAATCAAGGGATAGGTCGATACTTGAATCAACTTTTTACGAATTTCAAGGCTCTTTTTTAAATGTTTTTCAATCAAGCCCAAGGATAGGAGTAAATTTCCGTGGTAATCAGCAAGGGATACCTGGGTCACCACATTCTTAGAAAACCCTAAGTCCTCAAGAATGGTGGATAAATTTTCCCCTGCTAATAATCCGTCTTCCATAATAGCAACAAATTTTTGGGATACTAGTCTGCTGCGTGTTAAAAAATCAACTACTTCAGTCAGGGTAAAAGAGCTGGCCAGTAAATTGTTCATTAACTGAATGAGTTTTATCTGCTGCTTAAGAGATAATCTCTTCCTGACTTTTTTGTTCAAGGGATAGGTGACCCCCTTCAAATAATTGCCTAAGCTGCTCATTCCACACATCCCCCTTATGATTTAAAAAGTTACTAGCTTCTAAATCAACTAATACCCGTCCTGCAATTAGTCTCTGGTAGGTAACTGCTACTAGACAATTATCTATCTCCTGCTGCTTAATCCCAAGTTCAAGTAATCTGGAATAAACACCTCCAACACTTCTTGCATGGATGGTTGAAAAAACAGTATAACCCGTTAGACTGGCCCTGATTACAGCCCGTGCGGTTTTTTCATCCCGTATCTCTCCCACAATAACCAAATCTGGCATGTGTCTTAGAGATAATTTAATCAAGCTATTATAATCATTACCAATAGTTTCATTAATTTGCAGCTGTAAAAAATCATCTTGGATAATTTCAACTGGATCTTCAATTGATATGACTTGTTTTTCCTTAAATTTTTCATGAGCAAGCAGGTACATGAGGGTTGTTTTACCACTTCCCACAGGTCCAGAAAATAAGTAAAGGCCCCGGCGGTTAATCACCTCTTCTGCCTTACTTCGTCCTTCAAACCAAAATTTAGGTGCATCCTCCTCCTGGTGTAAAATCCTAATGACCAAACTTTCAAAACCAAAGGCATCACCTGCAGTCGACAGTCTAATTCTACGGGATTCCCCATTTTCAAGCTGATAAAGGCAGGCACCCAGCTGAATTCGCCTTTTTTCACCCACATTCATTCCAGCTAGATATTTAAAGTGTCCTATCAAGGAAATTGCCGATTTATCATCTAAAGTTTCAAGGAGACTGCTTCCCCTAGAAGACCTAATTATTAACTCATAACCCTCCTTTTTAGGCAGAAAATAAATATCCTGAACTCCTTTATCCACAGCTTCTTTAATAATATTCTGAGCTTTCTTAAGAATCATTTCCCGTCCTCCTACTAGCTAATACGGAAAAATTTCTTATTTATAACAAAAAAATATCCCAAATGGGATATTTATCTTATTATTTACTTTTTCTTTTACAGGATTTAAAGGGCGTACAGCCTGTTTTTTTTGAATAAGCCCACCTTTTTTCATAACTAGTCACTGGTTGCCAGTCTTCCAAAAGGGTCAGAGAATGGTACTGCTGCAGGTCATCACCGCATTCTTCGCACCAAACCTGCTCCCCTCGGTCCCAAAAGGTTGCTAGAAAATCTGATCGACTTAAAAACTGCTCATAACAACAAACAGCCTCACCAAGGCCCTCCTTATAGCATTTTAAGGCCGAATAAAAATCCTTAAATTCCTTAAACTCAATTATATCCTTCTTCCAATCATCAAAGAACCACCAAGGTTCTGTGTCACCAAATAATTTAACCACTTGATACATAACAATAGTAAAAGACTTATCTGCCTCTTTCCTCCTTTCTACATGTAAAACTACCTTCATTCTAACAACTTATAAAATATTTACAAAGAATTTGCCTTTTTTAAAATTTAGACCTATCTTTCATCCTAATAAATTCTATCTTGGTACACCTGTTCATAACAATTTTATCTCTCAAACCTGAGCGTAAAATATCTTCTACATCCTTACTTTGAAGGCCAAGTTGTGCCCAAAATACGTCAGCATCAGTCTCTAAAAAATCACGAGCAACTTCAGAAAGAAGCTCACTCCTCCTAAAAACATCAACTATATCAACATGAAAGGGAATGTCCTTTAGACTAGCATAAACCTTCTGACCTAAGATTTCTTCACCTGTAAACCTTGGATTTACAGGTACGATTTTATAACCCTGCTCCTGAAGGAATTTAGCCACCCGATTACTTGCCTTTTTTTCATCATTACTAAGCCCAACTACTGCAATAACCCCAGCTTCTTTCAGGTAATCATCAATTACCTGATTGTCTGGATTTCTAAATTCAAAACTCATAATATTCCTCCTGATTAGATAAGTTAATTCTATCACATTTTCTTTCTACAAATACATCGTCTTTCTAAAAAAGATAAAAAAGCCTGGACCAAAGTCCAAGCTTATTTTTTATTTGGCATCATACCAGGTCTTACCACTATCTTCATCAGCGATTAATGGAACCTTTAATTTTATAGCATCTTCCATGGTTGTTTTAACAATCTTCTTAACTTCCCCAAGCTCCTCATTTGGAACTTCAAGGACAATCTCATCATGAACCTGTAAAAGCATTCTTGCTTTAAAATTACCCGAAGTTAATTTCTCGTCAAGATTTATCATGGCAACCTTTAAAATATCAGCAGCACTACCTTGAATTGGTGAATTGATGGCTGTTCTTTCAGCAAACTGACGGACATTGAAATTACGGGCATTAATGTCTGGTAGTTTACGACGCCTCTTATAAAGGGTCTCAACATAGCCTTTATCTCTTGCAGAGCGAACAATCTCTTCCATGTAATTTTTAATACCAGGATAGCGGTCAAAATACGTGTCAATATATTTTTTAGCTTCAGCCCTTGAAATACCAAGGTTTTGAGAAAGGCCAAAATCAGATATTCCGTAGACTACACCAAAGTTTACAGCCTTGGCATTTCGACGATCATTTGAGCTGACATCCTTTGGATCTTTAATATCAAAGACCCTTTGGGCTGTTGAGGTATGAATGTCATCTCCTCGTTCAAAGGCCGCAATCAGATGCTCATCGCCAGAAATATGAGCTAAAACCCTAAGCTCAATTTGAGAGTAGTCACTTGATAGCAGAACACTGTCAGACCATTCTGGAACAAAGGCCTTCCTGATTTTTCTTCCCTCTTCCAAACGAATTGGAATGTTTTGCAGATTAGGCTCAACACTACTTAAGCGACCAGTTTGAGTCAAGTCCTGCACATATCTGGTATGAATTTTACCATCAGGAGAAATTTCATTACCAAGACCCTGAACATAGGTCGACTGGATTTTTGCCAGTTGGCGGTACTGAAGAATATATTTTACGATTGGTGCCTGGGGAGCAAGAGTTTCAAGGACATCAACAGCAGTTGAATAACCTGTCTTAGTCTTCTTAACAACTGGAAGCCCCATTTTTTCAAAAAGAATTACCCCAAGCTGCTTGGGTGAATTAATATTGAATTCTTCTCCGGCTAATTGATAAATAGTTGTTGTTAAGTCATCAATTGTGGTTTGATTTTCCCTACCGATTTCATCCAAGGTAGCCTGATTAACCTTAATTCCACGTATCTCCATCTTGGCTAAAACATTAGAAAGAGGAAGTTCAATCTCAGATAAAAGTTGCTCCTGCGAGTTTTCAAGCAAATCTTTTTCCAATAAATCCTTTGATTCAACCAAAACTTTTAACTTACGTGCCAGGTGATCAAAGAGAACCGTATCCTCAGGTATGGCAAGTTTTGCACCTTTTCCGTAAACCTCATCATCACTGGCAAGAAAATCCAAGTCATAAAAATTTGCAATGGTTGAAATTTTATTGTCTTCAGTAGTACTAATCAAATATTTAGCAAGCATACTATCAAATTCAACTAAGGGATAGTCAATATCTGCCCGGTACAATAAAACCTTATTTTTCTTAAAGTCATAGGTATTTTGCGGAATTTTAAATTTATCAGATTCCAGCAGAAGGCTATTTTTAGAAACATAAATTTTTTCCCTATCTCCCCAAGCAAAAGCAATAACATCCGATTTATGATAGGATTCACCTAAAATTTCCAGATAAAGGAACTGATCCTTATTGAAAGTCGCTTCTGAAAGCTCCTCTTCACTTTCAATAACTTGAAAATCAATTTCTTTTACTTCATGATTCAAAGCCAAATCTTGGCCAGATTCCAAGTCATCCTTAAATTTTTTAAAACCCATTCGGTCATAAAAAGCTATTAAATTTTCTAAATCAGCCGGTCCATCAAACTTAGTCTCAGTCAAGGATACTTCAACTGGTGAATCAAGATCAATTGTTGCCAACTCCTTAGACATGAAAGCTTGCTTACGATCATTAATCAAATTTTCCTTCATTTTAGACTGCTTCATTCCATCAATATTTTCATAAATACCTTCAAGACTTCCATACTCTAAAAGAAGCTTAATTCCTGTCTTTTCACCAATTTTAGTCACACCTGGAATGTTGTCAGATTTATCACCCATCAGAGCTTTTAAATCAATAAACTGAGAGGTTGTAAGACCTAATTTATCCATAAGATAAGTAGGAGTGTAGGTTTCAAGTTCACCAACTCCCTTAACAGTAATCTCAACCGTCGTTTTATCTGTTGTTAGCTGGGTTAAATCTCTATCACCACTTACAACAGTGATATGTTCAAAACCTTCAATTTCAGCCCGGTGGGCAAGGGTTCCAATAATATCATCAGCCTCATAATTATCAAGTTCATAATGCTTAATACCCAAAAATTCAAGCATTTCCTTAATAAAAGGTAGTTGTTCTCTGAATTCACTTGGAGTTTTAGCACGACCACCCTTATAATCCGCATACATCTCAGTCCTAAAAGTTGTCTTACCTGCATCAAAAGCCACTAAAATATGATCTGGATTAACATTTGATATTACATTTGATAGCATGGTATGAAAGGCATATATTGCATTGGTATGAAGACCACTAGGTGATTTAAACCTATCTATTTGATTGTAAAGTGCAAAAAAAGCTCGAAAAGCGATTGAGCTTCCATCTATTAATAATAATTCTTTCATATAATCCCCTGAATTTTAAGATACTCTAATGATAACATATTTAAAATAAAAAAACCTTTATGGTTCCTAGACTTTTAAAACAAAAAAAGAAGCCCTCGGGCTTCTTTAGTTCGCTTGGCGCCTACCATATCTCACAGGGGGCAACCCCCAACTACTTCCGGCGTAACGAGACTTAACTTCTGTGTTCGACATGGGAACAGGTGTATCTCTCGTGCAATAAGCACCAAACTTGTTTGTAATCTTTTTGGCTTACGCCATCTTCGATCACTCAAAATTGAATAATTTCATATAACTTAGAAACAACTTCAAATGTTGCTTGACTCTTATTTTAGGATAAGTCCTCGAGCGATTAGTACTAGTCCGCTACATGTGTCACCACACTTCCACTTCTAGCCTATCTACCTGATCATCTTTCAGGGCTCTTAACCAATAATTGGTGGGAAATCTCATCTTGAGGTGGGCTTCGCACTTAGATGCTTTCAGCGCTTATCCCTTCCCTACATAGCTACCCAGCGATGCTCTTGGCAGAACAACTGGTACACCAGCGGTAAGTCCATCCCGGTCCTCTCGTACTAAGGACAGATCCTCTCAAATTTCCTACGCCCGCGACGGATAGGGACCGAACTGTCTCACGACGTTCTGAACCCAGCTCGCGTGCCGCTTTAATGGGCGAACAGCCCAACCCTTGGGACCGACTACAGCCCCAGGATGCGACGAGCCGACATCGAGGTGCCAAACCTCCCCGTCGATGTGAACTCTTGGGGAGATAAGCCTGTTATCCCCAGGGTAGCTTTTATCCGTTGAGCGATGGCCCTTCCCATGCGGAACCACCGGATCACTAAGCCCGACTTTCGTCCCTGCTCGATTTGTAGATCTCGCAGTCAAGCTCCCTTATACCTTTACACTCTATGAATGATTTCCAACCATTCTGAGGGAACCTTTGGGCGCCTCCGTTACCTTTTAGGAGGCGACCGCCCCAGTCAAACTGCCCGTCAGACACTGTCTCCCACCATGATTAATGGTGCGGGTTAGAGTAGCCATAACACAAGGGTAGTATCCCAACAACGCCTCATCATACACTGGCGTGCATGAATCTTAGGCTCCTACCTATCCTGTACATGTGGTACAGATACTCAATATCAAACTGCAGTAAAGCTCCATGGGGTCTTTCCGTCCTGTCGCGGGTAACCTGCATCTTCACAGGTACTAAAATTTCACCGAGTCTCTCGTTGAGACAGTGCCCAAATCGTTACGCCTTTCGTGCGGGTCGGAACTTACCCGACAAGGAATTTCGCTACCTTAGGACCGTTATAGTTACGGCCGCCGTTTACTGGGGCTTCAATTCATACGCTTCGCTTACGCTAAGCACTCCTCTTAACGCTTCCAGCACCGGGCAGGCGTCACCCCCTATACATCATCTTACGATTTAGCAGAGAGCTGTGTTTTTGATAAACAGTCGCTTGGGCCTATTCACTGCGGCTGACTTAAAGTCAGCGCCCGCTTCTCCCTAAGTTACGGGGCCATTTTGCCGAGTTCCTTAACGAGAGTTCTCTCGCTCACCTGAGGCTACTCGCCTCGACTACCTGTGTCGGTTTGCGGTACGGGTAGATATTATTTAAACGCTAGAAGCTTTTCTCGGCAGTGTGACATCACATACTTCGCGACCTTAGTCGCTTCCCCATCACAGCTCAATGTTAGAAGTACAAGCATTTGACTCATACTACACCTCACTGCTTAGACCAGAATCCATTAACTGGCACATGTTAGCCTACTGCGTCCCTCCATCACTATAATATCTAGTACAGGAATATCAACCTGTTGTCCATCGGATACGCCTTTCGGCCTCTCCTTAGGTCCCGACTAACCCAGGGCGGACGAGCCTTCCCCTGGAAACCTTAGTCTTACGGTGGACAGGATTCTCACCTGTCTTTCGCTACTCATACCGGCATTCTCACTTCTATACGCTCCAGCACTCCTCACGGTATACGCTTCGGCGCTGTATAGAACGCTCTCCTACCAATTACTTAAAAAGTAATTCCACAGCTTCGGTAATATGTTTAGCCCCGGTACATTTTCGGCGCAGGGTCACTCGACTAGTGAGCTATTACGCACTCTTTGAATGGTAGCTGCTTCTGAGCTAACATCCTAGTTGTCTGTGCAACCCCACATCCTTTTCCACTTAACATATATTTTGGGACCTTAGCTGGTGGTCTGGGCTGTTTCCCTTTCGACTACGGATCTTAGCACTCGCAGTCTGACTGCCGTACATATGTCATTGGCATTCGGAGTTTATCTGAGATTGGTAATCCGGGATGGACCCCTCACCCAAACAGTGCTCTACCTCCAAGACATTTAAATTACGACGCTAGCCCTAAAGCTATTTCGGAGAGAACCAGCTATCTCCAAGTTCGTTTGGAATTTCTCCGCTATCCACAAGTCATCCAAGCACTTTTCAACGTACTCTGGTTCGGTCCTCCAGTGAGTTTTACCTCACCTTCAACCTGCTCATGGATAGGTCACATGGTTTCGGGTCTACATCATGTTACTAAAGCGCCCTATTAAGACTCGCTTTCGCTACGGCTCCGACTCTTCATCTTAACCTCGCAACATAACGTAACTCGCCGGTTCATTCTACAAAGGCACGCTCTCACCCATTAACGGGCTCGAACTTGTTGTAGGCACACGGTTTCAGGTGCTATTTCACTCCCTTTCCGGGGTTCTTTTCACCTTTCCCTCACGGTACTGGTTCACTATCGGTCACTAGGGAGTATTTAGACTTGGGAGATGGTCCTCCCGGATTCCGACAAGATTCCTCGTGTCTTGCCGTACTCAGGATACTGCTAGGTATACATTCTATTTCGATTACGAGGCTATTACTCTCTCTGGCTTACCTTTCCAGGTAATTCTTCTATAAAATGTAAGTCCACGTTGCAGTCCTACAACCCCAAGGGACAAGTCCCTTGGTTTGGTCTTCTTCCGTTTCGCTCGCCGCTACTCAGGAAATCGCATTTGCTTTCTCTTCCTGCAGCTACTTAGATGTTTCAGTTCACTGCGTCTTCCTTCTCATACACTATGTATTCATGTATGGATAACATCCATTAGATGTTGGGTTCCCCATTCGGAAACTCACGGATCATCGCTTACTTACAGCTCCCCGTGAAATATCGTAGTTAGTCACGTCCTTCTTCGGCTCCTAGTGCCAAGGCATCCACCGTGCGCCCTTATTAACTTAACCTTTAATTTTGAATTATTAAATTCAGTTATAAGTTTTGATTTCTTCGTTTTTAAACTCTTTAAATCACAGCATTTTCGGTTTATTTCTTTGTTATATTAGAAATTATTCAATTTTCAATGATCGATGCGGTAGTAATTCAACTACCTATGGAGCCTAGCGGGATCGAACCGCTGACCTCCTGCGTGCAAAGCAGGCGCTCTCCCAGCTGAGCTAAGGCCCCAATCTTCTTTGAGAAGATATATATCTTGTTTTAGGTATAAACCTCTCAAAACTAAACAATGCAAAACTAAATGTGCAGGTATCCTCGTATTTTCCTTAGAAAGGAGGTGATCCAGCCGCACCTTCCGATACGGCTACCTTGTTACGACTTCACCCCAATCATCTATCCCACCTTAGGCGGTTGGCTCCTTGCGGTTACCTCACCGACTTCGGGTGTTACAAACTCTCGTGGTGTGACGGGCGGTGTGTACAAGGCCCGGGAACGTATTCACCGCGGCGTGCTGATCCGCGATTACTAGCGATTCCGACTTCATGTAGGCGAGTTGCAGCCTACAATCCGAACTGAGAGAAGCTTTAAGAGATTAGCTTGCCGTCACCGGCTTGCGACTCGTTGTACTTCCCATTGTAGCACGTGTGTAGCCCAGGTCATAAGGGGCATGCTGATTTGACGTCATCCCCACCTTCCTCCGGTTTATTACCGGCAGTCTCGCTAGAGTGCCCAACTTAATGATGGCAACTAACAATAGGGGTTGCGCTCGTTGCGGGACTTAACCCAACATCTCACGACACGAGCTGACGACAACCATGCACCACCTGTATCGAGTGTCCCAAAGGAACTCCCTATCTCTAGGGATAGCACTCGTATGTCAAGACCTGGTAAGGTTCTTCGCGTTGCTTCGAATTAAACCACATGCTCCACCGCTTGTGCGGGCCCCCGTCAATTCCTTTGAGTTTCAACCTTGCGGTCGTACTCCCCAGGCGGAGTGCTTAATGCGTTAGCTGCGACACTCAGGGGTGGATACCCCCGAACATCTAGCACTCATCGTTTACGGCGTGGACTACCAGGGTATCTAATCCTGTTTGCTCCCCACGCTTTCGAGCCTCAGCGTCAGTTACAGTCCAGAGAGCCGCTTTCGCCTCCGGTGTTCCTCCATATATCTACGCATTTCACCGCTACACATGGAATTCCACTCTCCTCTACTGCACTCAAGTTCACCAGTTTCCAATGCTTACAATGGTTGAGCCACTGCCTTTTACATCAGACTTAATGAACCGCCTGCGCTCGCTTTACGCCCAATAAATCCGGACAACGCTTGCCACCTACGTATTACCGCGGCTGCTGGCACGTAGTTAGCCGTGGCTTTCTGGTAAGATACCGTCAGCCAGAAAGCTTTCCACTCTTTCTGGTGTTCTTCTCTTACAACAGAGTTTTACGATCCGAAAACCTTTTTCACTCACGCGGCGTTGCTCGGTCAGACTTTCGTCCATTGCCGAAGATTCCCTACTGCTGCCTCCCGTAGGAGTCTGGGCCGTGTCTCAGTCCCAGTGTGGCCGATCACCCTCTCAGGTCGGCTATGTATCATCGCCTTGGTGAGCCTTTACCTCACCAACTAGCTAATACAACGCGGGTCCATCTCATAGTGTACCATTTGGCACTTTCAACTCTGTATCATGTGATACTAAGTGTTATGCGGTATTAGCTACCGTTTCCAGTAGTTATCCCCCTCTATAAGGCAGGTTACCCACGCGTTACTCACCCGTTCGCTGCTCATCCATCTAGTACAAGTACCAGATTTCAGCGCTCAACTTGCATGTATTAGGCACGCCGCCAGCGTTCGTCCTGAGCCAGGATCAAACTCTCATATAAATTATGAGCAGACTATTAATAGTCACTAGCTCGCTTTTGTTGCTTTATTTATTGTCAAAATTGACAGTTGAATGTCTAAACATTCACCCTGCACATTTGGTTCGTTTTGCTTTGTTCAGTTTTCAAAGGTCTATCGCTGTCTCCTTCGAGACAACTTCATTAGTTTATCAAAACTTGTTTTACTTGTCAACCACTTTTTTAAAGTTTTTTTCAAGCTTGTTTTGAACTGTTGCCCTCAGACAACTTTTATAGTTTACTATGACTTAATGTCTTTGTCAACTACTTTTTTAACTTTTTTCTTAGTTGTTTAACCAAGTTATCCAACTAAGTGTTGCCCTTAAGCAACTTTGTTAGTTTACCATCTGTTGGATTTTCTGTCAATATGTTTTTGAACTTTTTTCAAAGTCTTAAATCACAAATTGACCTGTCCTTGACAGTGTTATTATTCTATCAAAGTTTGCAAGGGCTGTCAACTAGTTTTCTTGATTTTTTTGCAATTTAAAAAAACAGGTGGTAAATTACCACCTGTTTTTTAATCTTCATATCCATTCGGATGTTTTTTGTGCCAAGTCCAGGCCGTTTGAACGATATCATCAATCTTCTCATAAGATGGTGACCATCCTAAAATATCTTTAGCTTTTTGGCTTGAGGTATATAAGCTGTCTGGATCTCCTGGTCTACGGTCAGCTAAAACTGCTGGAATTGCATGACCAGTAACCCTTCTAGCAGCTTCAAGAATCTCAAGATTAGAGAATCCCTTTTGGCTACCAAGATTGAATACCTGAGGTTTACCACCTGCTTTTAAATATTCCAGGGCCTTGATATGAGCATCAATTAAATCTTCAACTTGAACATAATCACGCACATTTGTTCCATCTGGTGTATTGTAGTCATTACCATAAATTTGGATATTTTCTCTTTTTCCTAAGGCTACTTGCATTAAAAGAGGAATTAGGTGGGTCTCGCAGGTATGTGCTTCACCTATTGAGCCATCACTTTTAGCCCCAGCTACGTTAAAGTATCTTAGTGCCACATAAGTCATGCCAGTAGCCTCACTTTGCCACTTCATGATTTGCTCCATCATAAGCTTACTTTGTCCGTAAGGATTAATCGGAAGAGTCATAGTTTCTTCCGATATAGGCATGGTCTCAACTTTTCCAAAGGTTGCAGCTGTACTTGAAAAGACGATATGTCTGATATCAAATTCCTGCATAACCTCAAGAAGAGCTATTGCCCCGTAAGTATTGTTATCAAAGTATTTAAGGGGATTTTCCATAGACTCTCCCACAAGAGAAGAGGCACAAAAATGCATGATTCCTTCTATATTAGCAACCTCTTTAAATACCCCGCGCATGAAATCCTTATCCCTGATATCCCCTTTATAGAAGGGAACAGCTTTTGGAAGGGATTTAATATGCCCTGTTGATAGGTTATCAACAACAGCTACTTCATAACCTTTTGCTAATAATTGGTCAACGGCGTGGCTTCCAATGTAGCCAGCTCCACCTAAAACTAAAACTGTCATCTTATTTACCAAATTCTCTTTCTACTTCTTTAAGAGCAGCATTGAATACTTGATCCATGTCATAGTATTGATAGTTACCTAAACGTCCACCCATGATTACATTATCAAGTTTATCGGCCTCTTTACGGTATTTTTTGAAGATTTCACTGTTTTTTAAGTCATTTACTGGATAGTAGGCTTCCTTAGAACGATCCCAATCTTGCGGATATTCTTTTGTAAGGATGGTTACATCATCATTACCCTTTTGGTCAAAATGGCGCCATTCCATCACACGAGTATAGGGAACCTCACGCTCTGTATAGTTAATTACGGCATTTCCTTGTTGGTTGTCAGTCGCAAATTTTTCAGATTCAAAACGAACTGATCTGTACTCTAATTCCCCATGTTTGTAGTCAAAGAATTGATCAATCATTCCTGTATAAACAATACGAGGGAACTCTTTTAAGTAAGCTTCCTTATTTTCAAAGAAATCTGTATCTGTTTGAACATCAATCAAGTCTGAATCAAGCATCTTATCAAAAATTGCAGTATATCCATCCACTGGAACTCCCTGGTAACGGTGGTTGAAATAGTTGTTGTCAAAGATATAACGTACTGGAAGCCTTCTAATAATAAAACTCGGCAATTCAGTTGCTAGACGACCCCATTGTTTTTCAGTGTAGCCTTTAATTAATTTTTCATAAATATCGGTACCGATTAAAGAAATAGCTTGTTCTTCAAGGTTTTTTGGTGTTCCTATGATGCCTGCTTCTTTTTTCTGCTCCTCAATCTTTGCCTTAGCCTCTGCTGGAGTCTTAACGCCCCACATCTGGTAGAAGGTGTTCATATTGAAAGGAAGATTGTAAAGTTTGTCCTTGTAATTCGCTACAACTTGGTTAATGTAACCATTAAAATTAGTAAATCTATTTACATAGTCCCAGACATCCTTGTTGTCGGTATGGAAGATATGTGCTCCGTACTCGTGGACATTAATACCTTCATCCTTATAGGTATACATGTTCCCACCAACATGTGGACGACGCTCTATTATTAAGCTTCGTTTCCCTCTCTGTGCTGCTTCATGGGCAAAAATTGATCCATAAGGACCTGCACCAACGATTAGATAATCGTAATTCTTCGTATTGAACTCCATTAAAAACTCCTCAAAACAATCTATTCTTAGTTAATTTCCTCCCCAATTTTACCATACATGTTAATGATAATTCAATGTTTGTTAAATGATAATACATAACTAAATGATAGTAAATTTATTTTTATTTTTAACAAATATAAGGTAGCCGATTGAACAACCCATAAAATTAAGTAGGATATCGCTTAGTCCAAAGGTTCCAAGATAAAAAAGATACTGGATGGTTTCTACTCCAAGAAGGGTCAGAAGAGAGATAAAGACAAACTCTTTTGGCCTTGCATGAAAACCATAGATTATCCCCAGGGGAATAAAGTAAATCAAATTCAACAAGGCCTCTCTCAAGTCCTTTACTGTCACATTTCTAAGAAAATCAAAGGGATCAAGAGACAGGGCATGATAATGTTCGGCCTTGGTAAATAAGACAACAAATAAAAGGAAGACATAGACTGTTGCTGCCATATAGATGTAGACAACAAATAATTTTTTAAGCTCCCACTGGATATATAAAACCCAGATGAGTAGGCTAGTCATAAGAATCAGGACTTGCTTGGTGTAGATAAAACGGGCCATAATCCTTGCCAGGCGTGGATATTCAGCTAAAGTTGGATAGGCTAAATGCTGAATTAGGAGGTAAGATAGACCAATGGATACAAGGAGGGCCAGGATATATTTAAGGTAATTTTTCATTGTTTCCTTTCATTTCACGAAATAACTCATCTATTTTCTTAAATTTTCCAGTAAGTATAAACTTTTTATATAAATTTTTCAAATATAAAAACCGCCTACAGCTGGGGTAGACGGTTTACTTGCCTTAAATTTTTTTGAGCATTTTTTTAGCTTCTTGGATTATCGGTGCCCTTAAAATTACAACCAGAAGGACATAAATCACAATCCCTAGGAAAACTTGAATCATAAAGTAGAAGGCCTTACCTGGCATGATATCATTCATAAAACGAACCATAAACATCATGGCAGTAGATGCCAATACATACTTCCAAGTACCCTTGAATAGATAAGCAATGTTAAGGGTATATCTGACATAATAAAGCTGAACTAAGGTTACTATAATCTCAGATAAGACAGTTGCTACCACAGCTCCATAAACTCCCCACAAATTAATCATGATGAAATTTAGTAGTAAATTAACAAAAGCTCCTGAAACAACTGAAATTGTAAAATACTTGGTTTGGTTGGTTGGTAAGAGATACTGGGTACCTAAGACATTACTCCAACCAATAAAGATGACAATTAGGCTCAGAATCGGTAGCAGTTTTCCAACAATGGCAAAATCTTCCGTTAAAAACCAGATTGAGAACTTGGGTGCGATGGCTGCAAGGCCAAGAGACATGGGAAAGCAGATAGCACTTACAAAATCAAAGGAGGTATATAAGTATCTTTTGACCTCATCTTTTTGACCCCTGGCGAAGGTATTTGCGACCCGTGGCAGCATAACTGTCCCTGTAGCAGTGACAACAGCCAGAACAATTTTTACAATCTTGTCTGTATTCTCATAGTAGCCTGAACTTTCAACCCCTGTAACAAGGCCCAACATGGTTTTGTTTAATACCAAATAAACCTGGGTAGCAATTTGAGGGATAAAAAGACTTATCGAAGGGCTCAAATGAACCCTCAAATTCATCTCCTTAAAGTTCGGCGGATAAACCATCTTCCGAATATAGGGCCAAAGGGTCAAATTACCAAGTAAAGTAGATAAACTCAAGATTAAAATATATGCAGCTGTATCATGACTTGTTCTGACAAAGGCAAAAATAGCAGCCAGTGATAAGAGTTTAACTAAGATATTCCTTAAAACGGTCTTTTTAAAGTCTTCAATTCCCATAAAGAACCATGAGATGTCAAAGGCTGCAGCAATGATTAAAAGAGACTGGTAGAAATAATAAACCTTAAAGTTTGATACCAGACCTAAAAAGATCAAAAAGCAGACATAACTTACAAAGATGCAGATAAAACGCAGGAAGGTAATCTCCCAGAAACTTTGGCTTAGCTTTTCCTTGTTGTCCCGATTATAGGCAATGGTCCTATTTCCATAGAGGTTAACCCCAATACTCCCAAATAAAATGAAGTACTGGATGATTGAATTGGTAAAGGCATTAATCCCGACCCCTTCAGCCCCCAAAACACGTGCAATGTAGGGAACTGTAACCAGAGGAATTATAAGAATAAATATTTGATAACCTATATTATAAAGGTAGTTTTTTATTAATTTCATACAGTACCCTTTTACATTCTAATACTTCTATTAACATACGGTATTTTAGATATAACATATGCAGTAGCAAACGATACGAAGATAGTTAGAAGCAAGGAAATTATATTGTTCAAAGGCAAGCTTGTGTTAAACAATTTTCCAAGAACTTTTATTATAGTAGGATGAATTATATATACTCCCATAGAAACGGAACTTAGACTAATTATCAAATTATTAAATTTATTAGAAATTTTAAGGGGTTTATTTAATAAATAACAGAAGAACCAAGTACTCCATACAATAATCAATATATTGTCATAATTATATTCTGCATATGGAATTTTTATTTGAACGGCCATCATAGGCTCAAGAAAAATAACGATAACTGTAAATATTGACAATAAAATTCCATTATTCAGGTAACTAAAATTTTGTATATTTTTTTTCTTCTTGCCTATTAGTCCTCCCAACATATAATAGAACAACCAAGTCCATAACCTGAAAGTTTGTATTACATAAGACTGCATGGGATAGACCAGGACAAATCTTGAATATATATCAACTATCGTTGATATAACAAATAAAGATATTAATAAAATAAGATACTTTTCTTCATGATTCTTTAGCATCCTATTCAGAAAAATAGCTAATAAACTAATAATTATCAAACTACCCATAAACCAAAATTGGTATAAGTATCCTCGTTGAATCAAACTACCTATTACTAATTTGATAGGATTTTTAATATTTCCCTTGAACAGATTAGCTACAAAAACAATTAAATTCCAAAAGACAACCACATTTAGAATTGAGATAATTTTTTTACTAATGTAGTATCTGTCAATAGTTCCCCTGTTTAAAATTAAATAACCATTAACCATAAAAAATAAAGGGACTGCGATAGTGCCTGAATAATATAAAAGTTGATTAATAATTACATTATTATTTTGGAGCCAATGATTCTTATCAATTATAAAGGCATTGGAACTGTTATGTAAACAGATAACTTGCACAGTAGCAATTATCTTAATAATATCCAGATTAATATTTCTTTTACTTTTCATTTTTACCTTTCAATATAAACATATTTTGATAATTACTCTAAACTTATTCGGAACGGTTTAATCATGTATATACAGTAAAGGAATTGATACCAATTCCTTTACTGTATATTGTGTACGATGAAGAAGATTAAAAAACAAAAATATGACGATCAATGTTTTACTACCTATCTTGCTAGCAGGTTCTTATCAATTCCATAATTTTCTTCTTCAACTCCAAAAATTGATGAATTTTTACCTATCATATGTCCCATAAATATAATTAAAAAATTATAAAAAGGATCTAGTACTTGTGGATCTAGTAAACCGTTAACTAAAATTAGTAATATAGCCATGCTAAAATAACTATTTCTGCATACCAAACTCTTTACCTGCAAAATAAAAAGTGAACTAAAAAATAAAATATACGATACTATTCCAAACTTTAGAAGATACTGTAGATAACTACTATCTACAAAGGTATATTCGGCCCCAACTACATTTTGTATCGGTACAAGAGATGTCCTCTGACCAAAAAGTTTTATATTATAATTACTTAAGGCCTTATATCCCAACCAAAGTCTATTCGATGATAATTTATCCAGCGTTGGATATGCCAACGCATTTTTACTGAAGTAATAAATAGAAAAAGTCAAAATAGGAATGGCTAAAAGAAATAATAACTTATATAATTTTATCTTCGTTAAATCTATCTTAAAATATTTGACAACAAGATATAGTAAAAGGAACAGGGTTATAATTATAAACGGACTTCTCGTACTAGTCATCTTGTATAAGTATATATTGATTATTTCTAGTAGAATTATGACCCAGAAACTAATTTTTTCCCTAAAATAAACCATGAGACCCGCGATGATATAAAGTAGTCCCTGAACCGAAAAAGTTGACCACTGAAAACCTAACTGGTGCCTAATATCATTATCCCGGTAAGTAACTATGTCAGGTAAAATACCCACTAAAGACATCATAATTATTGCTACATGAAAAATCGTAAAAAATAACAAGTGATATTTTAAAAATTTCTTTAAATCCAAATTGACTGAAAACAATATAAGAATGGATACATCCAAGAAATATGTCTCCCCAGCTCTGAAATAATTATTAGCCATGTAAAATGCAACTATGGGAAATAAAGTTAGATATTTGTAAATATATAACCTATCATTCATAAATGTTGATAAAACAATTATACCTAAACCTAAATACCTAAGTTTTGAAAAATTATCTATAAAAATAAAAATATTTAGTAACTCAGTCTTTACTATAAGAAAAGAAAATAACCAAATAACATATCCTATAATAAAAACTGTCGTTTGATCAAAATATAGTCTGCCATCCGATTGCGTCTCTTGATAATTCATAAAATACTCACAAAACAATTGATGAATACAACTGCCTAACTCCTATCTATTTGTGCTACTGATGAAATAATTCCTCCCATATCCGGCTTATAAAAATTATTGATTATAAAATCATAATGTTATTTAAACAAATTATTCCTATTAATTTTTTAAAAATAAATCTTCATACTTGCTAACAATCCCGTCCCATGAAAATCTATCTGCGATTGTCTTTTTAGAGATAGCTTCTAGGCCAGAATAATCTGTCACATTTTTTTCAAGGTCATTAATCAGAAGATTAAGGTTGTCCTTATCCCAGTAAAGGGCACCATCTTCTCCAACCTCCCTGTTAAATCCAACATTTAGTAGAAGATTTAGCTTGGTTGACGCAAGGGCCTCTAAAAGAGATGGGTTAGTTCCACCAACCTCATGTCCATGAATGTAAGCAAAGGCATTTTCCCTAATATACTTTAGAAGCTCCTGATTATAAACAGTACCAACAAACTTAATTCTTGAATCCTTATCAAAGCCAGTCTCCTGCTTTAATTTATCGAAAAACTTGTTCTCTTCGACATTTGTAATCAGCACAAAGTCCTTTTTGCTATCAGACTTCATGAACTCACGAATCATTGTCTCATAGTTGTTTTCTGGAACAAAACGACCCACTACCAAATAATAGTTATCTGGTGTCACATCTTTTTGGCTGAACCAGTCAATAACGTCTTTAGAGTTTGAGTCAAACTTACTCTTATCAACATCAGTCCCATAAGCAATGTAAGTTGTTTTTGGGTGATAAGCCTTGTAGTCTTCTAAAATATATTTTTCAATATTTTTACTATCACAGATTAAAAGATCTGCATGCTTGACCATTAGTTTTTCAGATAGCTTCCAGTATCTTCTAACTGGATAACTCCACTTGGCCCTCATCCACTCATGACCGTCAGGATTGATGAAAAGCTTTCCACCTATCTTTTCAATCTTCTTCTTGAAGCTTCCAATGAAGGGCCCAATCCTACAAGCTAGGATATAGAAAATAGGATCTGTATCCTGATTTTTTTCAGCTAATTTAATAGCGTGATTTAAGGCAGCAACATCATAATAAATGGCCTTTGCAGGCCCAATATTTGGGATATCAATACTAAAACAATCTGCCCCGTGATAGGTAAAGTTATCCTCTGTGATGTTAGATTTAAGGCTATTTTCTCTGGTACAAGCAACATGATACTTAATTTGATCACTCTTTTGATTTTGGACAAGTTTGTCCACAAAGGTTTCAAAGCCACCGTATTTGGCAGGAATTCCCTTTGATCCGATTATATAAATATTTTTCATTATACTTCCTAAATATTTCCTTACATTCCTTCGTTTGGTTTAAGAATAACCAAAAATGTTTTCCCGATGATGAGAAGGTCAAAGCCTAACGAGCGTCTTTGAATATACTCCAAGTCTCGATCAAGCATGCCTTCAAAACCTGTACTATTACGCTCGTTTACCTGCCACCAACCGGTACATCCTGGCTTAACCAAGAGCCTCTGTTTATCGTAGTCACTGTAAGTAGCTACCTCCCTTGGTAGAGGAGGTCTAGGCCCAACTAGGGACATGTCGCCCTTTAAAACATTCCAAAGCTGTGGAAGTTCGTCAATACTGGTCTTACGGATGAATTTACCAATCTTAGTGATTCGTGGGTCATCTTTCATCTTAAACATGGCCCCATCAACCTCATTCTTATGAAGTAAATCTTCCAATTTTTTCTCAGCATCAACACACATTGACCTTATTTTGAACATTTTAAACTCTTCCTCATCTTTTCCAACCCTAGTTTGGGAAAAGAAAATAGGACCATTAAAATCTTCTATCTTCATCGATATAGCCACAATTAAAATGATAGGGCTGGCTACAAGTAGACCAAAGGAGCTTAGAATAATATCTGCTAATCTTTTAAAAAGATTATAAGATTCCTTTGAATCAAGCTCTCTTGCCTTGATCCAAATTTGTTCTCCTGTACCTGCTACTTTTCCTTTATCATTACTCGCTATACGCTTATCTTCATTCATAAAAACTCACCCATCTTCCTAAAATAAACCAAATTTTTTCTTTCTGATTTCTGAATACTCAGGTCTACTTACAGGATCTCCGTTTAAAAGATCTTTTGCTACCTGCTTCATGTATTCAACTTTTTTCTTACCAAAATCTTTTTCTATCGCCTGATAGGCTTCTTTTAAATAAAAATTTCGGTGCTTTAAATTGTGGGCGTCTGAAGCTACCATTTGAACCATATTATGTTTGACCATAAGTTTTGCAGTTTTTTGGATTGATTTACCAAATACCCCAACATAGCTAGGTGCCGTAAGTTGAGCTAATACTCCCATATCAAGAAAATCAATCAATTTATTTGGATCTTCTCTAAAGACCGCATTCCGTTCAGGATGGACAATTACAGGTGTGTGACCCCTTGATATCAGGTCAACAAAAATTTGCTCCGAATAGCTTGGAACATCGATGGTTGGAAATTCGATAAGGATATACTTGTTGTCTAGGTCAGTAAATAAAATTTCATCCCGGACAATATCCTCAATCAAACTACCTGTTATTCTGACTTCTTGTCCCTCTAGGACCGTTAGTGGAATATCTCTTTTATCAAGCTCTTCTTGAAGGGCTAAGACCCTTGGAATTACCTTTGATGCTTTATTATCATACTTACCATTATTATGGTGGGGAGTACAGAGGATATGGGTAATACCTTGGCTTACAGCCTTGTTAGCCATATCCATGCTGTCTTCAATTGTTTGAGCCCCATCATCTACTCCAGGTAAAATATGACAGTGTAAGTCAATCATAATTTCTCCCCCCTGAGCTACTAAGCCCCGTAATAATAGTATCCTTGGTCAGCAGTATTCTTGGCACCATTATAGATTACTCCTAAGACATTGGCATTTACCATTTGAAGTAAGTTTTTAGCCTTAAATAGGGTGTCCTTTCTTGAGATACCCTCTCTGACAACCATAAGAGTACCATCAACTTTTGATGACATGATTTGTGCATCAGTAACTGCCACTACTGGTGGCATATCAAAAATAACGAAATCAAAGTTTTCTCTTACCTCTTGAAGGATTTCATTCATCCTGACTGATCCTAAAAGTTCAGATGGGTTTGGTGGTTTTGGTCCACTCGTCATAATTGATAGATTAGGGATTCCACTATCTTGAACAACATCCATGGCCCCTTGAGAAGTGGTAAGGGTTGTACTTAGACCGCCTACATTTGGAAGCATAAAAGTTTTAGCAACTGTTGGCTTACGCATATCGGCATCAATCAAAAGAACTTTTTGACCTGAATTTGCGAAAACAACCGCCAGGTTGGCTGATGAGGTCGATTTACCTTCACTAGGTCCTGATGAGGTCATAACGATTGTTTTAATTTCATTGTTAACAGTTGATGCAAATTGGATGTTTGTCCGAATTGTACGGTATTGTTCCGAAATCGGTGACGATTTATCCATCAGAGTTATTAAGCTAACTCCCTGTGTTTTTTGTTTTTTTCTATCTTTTTTAGCCATTACAAACTCCCCTATACTCTTGAACGACGACGTCTCTTGCTTTGATCATCAGCAGCTGCCGAATCATTTGTAGTTCTTTCAAAACGCTCTTCCTTAACTGGCTTTTTCCCCTTATAAGTAGCACTTAACTCCTTAGCAGTCATTTGTGGTACTGTACCTAAGATTGTAAGACCCAAACTATCAGTTATGAACCTAGAATCTTTTACAGTCCTATCAAGTTGCTCCAGGATGAAGGATAGACCTACACCTACAAATAGACCAACAAGGGCTCCGATTGCAAGATTCTTTTTAGGACTTGGAGAAACAGGATTTAGATTTGCTTCAGCCTTTGAAATAATTGAGATTTTATCTACATTCATTACGTCTTTAACATTTTCCTTAAAGACTTGAGCAGTTGTATTGGCAATATGTTCAGAACTTATAGGATTATCAGTTTTTGCACTGATTGAGAACATAAGTGAGTTTTGTGTCTGATTAACAGAGATACTCCTTCTAAGCTCTTCAGAAGTCATAGAAAGACCGTAATCTGATGATAATTTTTCTTTAACCTGATTAATTACTAAATCCCCTGTTACTAGAGTTTTATAGGTATTAATCATCTGTAAATTCCCATTCACATCGTTAGCATTTGTTGTTTTATCAGCTTGCGGCAGGGTTACAATCAACTGAGACTGTGAGCTGTACTTAGGAGTCACCACAAAGAAGGTGACAAAGGCAGCAAGTCCCAAGCCCATAAGTCCTGTAATAATAATTAATGACAAATGCTTCTTTAATATCTCAAAGATATCATGTACGTTTACTTTTTCCTCCAAAACACCACGTTCCTTTTCTTACTTATAATTTTTTAAACTATGAGTTTAAAACTCAAATTACTAACATATAAAATTTTTGCTTGTCGATTCAACCATCAATTAGTGGGATGTATCATTTGAATCCACTGGAGCATCCGGCTGATTTGTATTTGCCCCATTATCTCCTCCATTTACGGGAGTTGAGCTGCCATTATTATCAGACGGCGGAGTTGGGATTGGGTCAACCACTACTCCTCCTGACGATCCATCAGTTCCTGAGCTGGCAGGTGGAGTTACAACAATATTGTTTCCATTCGATGGAGGAGTTGAGGCAGGTGGCCTCTGATTTCCAGCATTAGGATTATAAGCTGAGTTACCTCCTAATGAGTTATTAGCCCCAGAAGCTGCTGTATCACTCTCATCTTCCTCAGAATCAGCTAGCCTCTCCCTTTCAATTTGGGCATTTTTTTCGTTTAATTGCCTTAAAATTTCTTGGGCTTTTTCTGAGTACTTATCTTGAAGCTCTTTATTTTTTACTTCTTTAATTTTTTCAGCTAGAAGATCATAGGTTTCTACATTTACATAGGATGTTATCTCGTCATCACTTAAGGATTTACTGATGATGCCTTCAATCGTGTCTGACAAATTAACTTGATCTTCAATCTTAGCCAAGTAACCCGCGGCAACTTCCTGCCACTTACCTTTAGTTCCTGCTAATTTAGTCTTCAAGCTATCTAATTTTGTTTTATCTGTATCACTTTTAATTACTAAATCATCACTTGCTTCCTGCCAATTTGTTATAGGATTTGTTAATAAATTATTTATTGCAGTTTGATTATCAATCTTCTGTTGAATATCCTTTAAAATTGTTGAAGCCTTTTCCTTCTTGTCAGTAAGCTCCTTGGCCTCTTTTGGTAAGTCCGCTGCCTTAACCTTAAAGTCATCAACTGAGACTTTAATCGAGCCCAAACGATCCGCAATTTCTTTTAATTTATCTGCATTTACATCACTAACTAATGTATCATGTGATGAATCAAAATAAAATTTGTTAAGGTCACTTATTATATTATCAACAGCTTTAATATCCTTTTCCACAGCTAGTTGAGCATATTTAACCTTTTGATTTTCCATCTTTTCAGCCTTCGATTTGAGACCAAAAAAGCAGATAAACACTGTCATTACAGCGATAATTACAATCAGTAAAATTTTTCCAAAAGTACTCTTCATCCCCTATTTCCTTATCTTTATTATACAATAGCTCATTCTATAGTATAACCTAATCCCAGACAATATTAAAGAGTTTTTTATTTTTAAAAATAAAAATAGAACAAACTATAGTAGCATTTTCACTACTTGTAGCTAATATTTGTAAATCAAAAAACATACTTGACTCCTGTTTAAATCCCTAGTCCATGTTTTATTTATCTTAATATGTTATTATTAATTATTGATATTATTTTAGAATAAGATGGAGGATATGAAATGTTTAAATCTTTTGCAAAAGAATTTAAAGACTTTATTATGAAGGGAAATGTTTTAGATTTAGCCGTTGGGGTAATCATCGGGGGAGCCTTCACTGCCATAGTGAGCTCACTTACTACTAACCTAATTACTCCCCTTTTAGGAATCTTTCTACCAAGTAAAAGTGCTTTTGATAGCTTAACTTTCAAGGTGGGAGGAGCCACCTTTGGGATTGGTGCCTTTATTAATAGCGTAATAACATTCTTAATAACAGCCTTTGTAGTCTTTATTTTAGTAAAAATAGTTAATGCTACCCTATCAGCTGGCAAAAAAGAAGAGGAAGATACTACAGCAGCTCCTACGGTTGACCCTCAAATTGAACTACTTACCGAAATCCGAGATCTCCTAAAAAAAGAGGAAGCCTTACACGGTCATAGACCAGGCAGAAGGAAATAATTTTTGCACATAAAAACATCCAAAACCAAAGTATTATGAATAATCTGGTTTTGGATGTTTTATTTTATGCTAAATCAAGCTAAATCACTTGCTACCTCAACCCCACGCCTTGGTAAGAACTCACTAAGCTCTGGCCTAATGTTTGCGTCCTTACATGAAAGAAGGTAAGTGACACCACTTTTGAATAAAAGCTTAAGTCCCAAAGCTTCTGAAAGTTCAGTGCCTTCATTCGTTTCTTCAAAATTTTCAACAAGATTAAAGAATTTAACCCTCTCAATATCAGCATAGGTCCAGATAAAAATCTCCTCCTTGCTAATTTTTTCCTGGTCACAAGACTTAGAAAAGAGGGTAATTTCAATTGTTTCTTCCTCAAAAGAAAGCTCTGCTACAGCTTTTTGATCTACATTAGGATATTTATTTCCCTTAAAGTCAATAATAACTGGTTGGGCTACACGAGTGCTCGCCTGTAAAAATTTTTCCCTGTTCATAAGAACCTCCCCTAGTTTTAAAAAACTATAATGATTATAACAAATTAATTATATCAATTTTTCAATCATAATCAAAAATGGAGGTGTATTTTTTTGATTAAGGGGTCCATAGGTCATAGCTTGATAGCTAGTCTGCTCTAAAGAGGCCACAAAATTTAAGACCTCATCCTTCTCCTTTACTCCCCCCTCATGACCATAGTAAACCATCATGGCTAGGCGTCCTCCCCTAATCATTTGATTAAGGATTTTTGTTGCGGCTTCGATGGTTGTTGGGGCAAGTGTTATGACTGATTTGTCACTCTTTGGCAAGTAGCCCAGATTGAAGATAGCAGCCTTGATAGGCTCAGCCACGTAGCGGTCGACATGCTCATGACCAGACAAGATAAGCTCAGCTACAAGTCCCTGATCTGCTAGCCTAATTCTGGTTGATTCAAGGGCTTGTTCCTGGATGTCAAAGGCAAAAACTTTATCGGTAAGGCCAGCCAGAAAGACCGTATCATGCCCGTTACCCATGGTAGCGTCGACCACCAAGTCTCCCGGTCTTATAACCTCTTCCAACCAAGCATGAGCCAGATGTAGGGGTCTTAACATACTTGACCTCCTTTTAGCTCCTCTTCTAGTTTACAGCCCTGGGTGCTACCGCGTCTTGCCATCTCAGCATCAATGGCATTTAAGACCTCCCATTTTTTAAGGCTCCACATGGGACCAATCAAGGAATCACGCGGAGCATCTCCAGTTAGCCTGTGGATGACGATTTCTTTAGGGATGATTTCCAATTGGTCACAAATTATATTTACATACTCTTTTTGGGATAAAAGCTGCAGGCGTCCTTCATGAAAGTCCCTTTGCATACGGGTATTTTTCATTAAATGTAGGAGGTGAAGTTTAATTCCTTGGATATCACTATCTTGAACTGTCCTTCTAACATTCTCAAGCATCATGTCAGCAGTCTCACCAGGAAGGCCATTAATTAGATGGGTGCAAACCAAAATATTTTTAGCACGAAGGGCTGAGACAGCATCCAAATAGGTCTGATAATCATGAGCCCGGTTGATTAAATCACTTGTTGCCTGATAGGTTGTTTGAAGGCCCAACTCAACCCAAACAGTCATCCGCTCATTCAACTCCCCCAAATAGTCAATGGTTTCAGGAGGAAGGCAATCTGGACGGGTTCCGATGTTGATTCCCACCACATTTGGCATATTTACAGCCTGTTCAAAGCGTTCCCTTAGGATTTCAACTGGAGCATGGGTATTAGTAAAATTTTGGAAGTAAACAATATACTTTTCGACTCCACCCCATTTTTTATGGAGGAAATCAACCTCCTTTTGAAACTGAACGGGTATGGGTTCATCTGGTGCTATAATCATGTCGCCAGACCCAGATACCGTACAAAAAGTACAGCCACCCACAGCTACAGTACCGTCCCTATTGGGGCAATCAAAGCCCGCATCAATTGGAACCTTAAATATTTTTTCCCCGAAATTATTCCTTAGATATTCATTCCAGGTTGTATATGATTTTTGATTCATTTTTGAATTCCTTTAAAACGCCAGGTAAATCTCATCCTATCATAGTAGGGATAAGAGTAGAGGACTGCAGCTGAAGCTAGAGCAAAACCACCAAGCACGTCACTTGGATAGTGGACGCCCAAGTAAATTCTTGAAAAGCCAATTGTTACAATCAAAAGACTTAAACAGGTCACTAGCAAAATTTTAAGCCATGTCTTTTCAATCCTCGGTAGGAAAATAAGAATTAAGGCTAAAAATACAAGCATGGATACTGTAGAATGTCCGCTTGGGAAAGAGTAGCCACTTTCAGTGATCAAGTGGTCCTCAAAGGGAGGTCTTGGCCTCTGATATAAGTGCTTAGCAAGGGGTGCAACAATGCCTGAAACTACAAGTAAAAGGCCACCCAGGTAAATGGCTTCCATGTACCACTTTTTAAGGTAGAAGAAGATTACAAATAGGGCAACCAAAATGATTATTCTTGAAGAATTTCCAAGTTTCGTAATCGTCTCAAAAAAACTTGTTAGAAGGTCACTTCGATGGGAGAAAACAAAGCTTTGAATGGGCAGATCAAAATGTGCTATTGTTTTTGGAAAAAACTTAACGATATAACCTAGAAGAATAAAAATAAGCATTAATGTACTTCCAGCAAATCTATAATATAGTTTATTTTTCATAAAATTCATTATAGCATTTTATAGTTGGCGTTCAAGCCTTCTTAATAGACAAATATTTATTATATTGATACAATGAAAATAAGTGTACAAACTTGAAAGGATACAATATGAATATACCAACTTATACAAACCGTATACTCCAAATGGCAGCTATCGGCGGGATTGGATTATCAATTCTAGGTCTATCAACTCCCAAGGAGGTTGATGCTGCTTCCATTAAAGAAATGGCAGCTGTTGCCCAGCAAGTAGCACCTCAATATGGACTTTATCCATCTGTTATGGCCGCTCAAGCAATCTTGGAATCTGGTTATGGTAAAAGTAGCCTGGCTAACAATTACAATAATTATTTTGGTATTAAGGGTCCTGGTGTTAGTATGAAAACTGTGGAATATCTGGGTGGAGCTTGGGTTGACATGATTGAATCATTTAAAACCTATGATTCAATCTATGACAGCTTTGCAGCTAATGGAGCCCTCCTTTACTACAATTCCATCTACTACGGAACCCATGTGAGTAATACTAGCGGATATTGGGATGCAACAGCAGCCCTTCAAGGAGTCTATGCTACTGACCCTGGCTACGCCGCAAAACTTAATAAAATAATTGAAGACTATGGTCTTGCTGCCTACGACTATAACTATGGATATAGTAATCAAACGTCAAACGCAGCCTATACTACTACTTCAAGCACTTCAACAAGCAGCTACCAAACTAGTGGTAATTATACCGTTAAATCAGGTGATAGCCTATGGTCGATTTCACAAAAATACGGAACTTCTGTCGACCAACTAATGGCTAGTAATAATCTTAGCTCAGATGTTCTTCTGATTGGTCAGACGCTCAGCATATAAAAGCAAAAAAATCTCCTAAAAGGAGATTTTTTTTATTTGTAAATATTACCAAGGCTAACATCAATTTTTCCAGACTGGATATCAAGTTTATTGACCTTTAAGATTGACTTGTAACCATCAATTTGACGTTCTCCGTTAAAGACGCCTTCTGCAAGAACGGCAACTCCAGCTAGTTTGCAATCAAATTCAGAAACCAAGCTCTTCATCCCATCAAAGGTTCCGCCACCCTTCATGAAATCATCAACCAAAAGAACATTACTTCCTGACTTAAGACTACGTTTTGATAGAGTCATCTTCTCAACACGAGCACTTGATCCAGACATATAGTTAACAGAGACCGTAGCTCCTTCAGTAATTTTTGGATCTCGTCTAGCAATAACAAAGGGAATACCCAAAATTTCTGCCACAGATTGAGCGATAGGAACACCCTTTGTCGCAATGGTCATAATGGCATCAATTTTTTCATCACGAAATTCGTGGGCGATTATTTTTCCGATATTTTTTAGAACCTTAGGATTCCCTAAAACATCTGAAAGGTAAATATAACCACCTGGAAGAATCCTATTGTCTTTCACAATATCATCTAAAAGTTTGTTGGCTAAGGCCAAGCTGTAGTCATCTGAGATACCGGGCGTGAAGGTAACTCCACCACTTACACCTGCATAGGTCGTAATTTTTCCGACTTCACTTTCCTCAAAAATTTTCTTAATTATTAGTAAATCTTCCGAAATAGAAGATTTTGCTGCATCATACCTCTTACTGAAAAACGTTAATGAGGTTAGCTGATTTGGATTGTTTAGGAGAAAATTAGTAAAATCTACTAATCGTTCGCTTCTTTTCATATTTTATTCCCTTCATTCTATCTTTTATTCCCATTCTACACAAAAAAACACGAATATTCAATCGAATATTCGTGCTTTATTTAATTTTTTAGGAACAATTAAGCTTGTCCACCGTTTTTCTTGATAATTTCTTCTTGTACAGATTTTGGAACATCTTCATAGTGGTCAAATACCATCATGAATGTACCACGTCCTTGAGTTGAAGAACGTAGAGTTGTTGCGTATCCGAACATTTCAGCAAGTGGTACGAAAGCATTAACGATTTGGCTGTTACCGTGTGCTTCCATTCCGTCTACACGTCCACGACGAGCAGTAACGTGTCCCATGATGTCTCCAAGGTTTTCTTCAGGAACTGTGATTGTAACTTTCATCATTGGCTCAAGGATAACTGGGTTAGCTTTTTTAGCTGCCGCTTTAAGGGCCATAGATGCTGCTACACGGAAGGCAGTTTCATTTGAATCGACATCGTGGTATGATCCGTCGTAAAGTTTAGCTTTGATATCAACCATTGGGTATCCAGCAAGAACCCCGTTAGCCATAGACTCTTCAAGTCCTTTTTCAACAGCTGGGATGTATTCACGTGGTACAACCCCACCGACGATTGCGTTTTCGAATTCGAATCCAGCACCTTCTTCATTAGGAGTGAATTCAACCCAAACATGTCCGTATTGTCCTTTACCACCTGATTGACGTACGAATTTACCTTCGGCTTCAGTAGCTGAACGGAATGTTTCACGGTAAGATACCTGTGGAGCACCAACGTTAGCTTCAACCTTGAATTCACGTTTCATACGGTCTACAAGGACGTCAAGGTGAAGTTCACCCATACCAGAGATTACAGTTTCACCAGTTTCAACGTTTGTTTCAACGCGGAATGTTGGATCTTCTTCTGCAAGTTTTTGAAGGGCAACACCCATCTTATCTTGGTCAGCTTTAGATTTAGGTTCAACAGAAAGTTGGATAACTGGTTCTGGAATTTCGATTGACTCAAGGATAACCTTGTGTTTTTCGTCTGCAAGAGTATCACCAGTTGTAGTATCTTTAAGACCAACAGCTGCTGCGATATCTCCAGCGTAAACTTCGCTGATTTCTTTACGAGTGTTCGCGTGCATTTGTAGGATACGTCCGATACGTTCACGTTTACCTTTAGAAGTGTTTAGTGTGTATGATCCTGATTGAAGGATACCAGAGTAAACACGGAAGAAAGTAAGACGTCCAACGAATGGGTCAGTCATGATCTTGAAGGCAAGGGCTGAGAATGGCTCTTCGTCAGATGCTGGACGAGTTTCTTCTTCGTCTGTATCTGGGTTGATACCTTTGATTGCAGGGATGTCAAGTGGTGAAGGTAGGTAGTCGATAACCGCATCAAGCATCATTTGAACACCTTTGTTCTTGAAGGCAGAACCAGCAAGCATTGGGTAGAATTCAACGTTGATTGTTGCTTTACGGATAGCAGCTTTAAGCTCAGCTTCAGTGATTTCTTCACCTTCAAGGTAAGCCATCATAAGGTCTTCGTCAGTTTCAGCTACAGCTTCAACTAATTTGCTGTGCCATTCTTCAGCAAGTGCTTCGTATTCATCAGCATCGAAGTTAAGGGCAGCAAGTTCAGCTTTGAATTCGTCTGATCCAACAACAAGTTCTTTAATGTCAGTTCCAAGGTCGTTAGTATAGATCTCAGCTGTCATGTTAACAAGGTTGATGATTCCGATGAAATCTTCTTCAGCTCCAATTGGAATTTGGATTGGGTGAGCGTTTGCGTTCAAACGGTCATGTAGAGTTGAAAGTGAGTAGTAGAAATCAGCTCCGATTTTATCCATTTTGTTGGCGAAAACAATACGTGGAACCTTGTAGTCTGTAGCCTGACGCCAAACTGTTTCTGTTTGAGGCTCAACACCTGATTGAGCATCAAGTACTGTAACAGCTCCATCAAGTACGCGAAGTGAACGTTGTACTTCAATTGTGAAGTCCACGTGTCCTGGTGTGTCGATGATATTTACACGGTTACCTTTCCACTGTGCAGTTGTAGCCGCAGAAGTGATTGTAATACCACGTTCTTGTTCTTGCTCCATCCAGTCCATTTGTGATGCACCTTCGTGAGTTTCACCGATTTTGTGGATTTTACCAGTATAGTAAAGTACACGTTCAGTAGTTGTTGTTTTACCAGCATCGACGTGAGCCATGATACCGATATTACGAGTGTTTTCTAATGAAAATTCGCGTGCCATTAGGTTGTTTCTCCTTAATATTTTTCTATAGAAATATTCTATCACATTTAGTTCAAAAACAAAACTGGAAGGGCAGTAGCCCACCCAGTTATGTCTTTGTATGTTTACCTATTTAGTTGTGCTTGGGCTAGCCAAGCTTGCCTGTAGTAAACTACAGGACTTGTGCTACTTAAGCAAGTAGTTTCTTCGGGCAAAGCCAGAAGATCTTACCAGCGGAAGTGAGCGAATGCACGGTTAGCTTCTGCCATTTTGTGAGTATCTTCACGTTTCTTAACAGATGCACCAGTGTTGTTAGCTGCGTCCATGATTTCTTTAGCAAGACGGTCTTGCATAGTGTGTTCACCACGTTGACGTGCAATTGTTACCAACCAACGAAGTCCAAGAGTTGTACGACGTTCTGGACGTACTTCAACTGGTACTTGGTAGTTTGATCCACCAACACGACGTGCGCGTACTTCAAGGATAGGCATGATGTTTTCCATTGCAGTTTCAAAAACTTCAAGTGGTTCATTTCCTGTAGTTTCCTTGATTTGATCAAATGCACCATAAACGATGCTAGCAGCAGTTCCACGTTTACCATCTAGCATAAGGCGGTTGATAAGACGTGTAACGATTTTTGAATTATATAACGGATCTGGCAAAACTTCACGTTTTGGAGCTTGTCCTTTACGACTCATTTCGAGTTATCTCCTTCTCAATTTTTTATTAATTTTTTATAACTTGTTCTTAAGACTAATGACTAGTTGTTCTTTCTACGCAACAAGTGGGCAGGCTGAACTCCTAATGATTTTTGAATTAAGCTTTAGGTCTCTTAGTTCCGTATTTAGAACGGCTTTGTTTACGGTCAGCAACACCTGCAGTATCAAGTGCTCCACGAACGATGTGGTAACGTACCCCTGGAAGGTCTTTTACACGTCCACCACGGATAAGTACAACACTGTGTTCTTGTAGGTTGTGTCCGATACCTGGGATGTAAGCAGTAACTTCGATAAGGTTAGAAAGACGTACACGGGCATACTTACGTAAAGCTGAGTTAGGTTTCTTAGGTGTCATAGTACCAACACGAGTTGCTACTCCACGTTTTTGTGGTGATGAAAGTTTAGTTTGAACTTTTTTACGGCTGTTGTATCCGATGTTCAAGGCTGGTGAGTTTGATTTTTCTACTTTTGATTTACGCGGTTTGCGAACCAATTGGTTAATAGTAGGCATTTTATTAACTTACTCCTTATTTTTTTAATGTGTGTTTTGTTAGTTTCGGGCAAGAAAAGGTGACTCCCTTGCCCACGCCACTAAAGTAACGTTTGCGTGTACCTTGCAACTTGTCAGCACGTCTCTGTACACTTTCGAGAGACCAAATGTAAAAAGTACCGTTAGTAATAATACCATTTTAGCCTTTTACTGTCAAGATTATTTCCTTTAAAAATCAAGACTTTTATCAGGTTTTCAAGACCCACTAAAGGACGAATCTCGACCTTGCCTTAAAAAATAGAGATAGGGCAAGATTATCCACTAGATTAGATAAAATTGTACATGAAAATTAATCTTTTTTTATATATTCTGTAGACAAGTTTTAGAAAGCGTTTTCTTTAATTTATAACTTATGTTAGGAGGGTCTAATTCTTAAGCTTACTTGTACCTAGAAAGTTCTCTTAGAGCCTGATCTTGGGAATAAATAACCTGCTCATCACCGATACTTGCAGCTGAAACCAGGGCTTGAAATTCTCCCTGCCAGCGGTTATCCTTCCTGAAATCACGAGGGGACTTCCCATATACCTTTTTGAAGGCCTTATTTAAGTAACGAATATCTGAGAAGCCAGAAGACTCACAAATAGTCAAAAGATTATTTTCAGTATTCACTAATAAGTATCGGGCTCGTTCACACCTTAAAATATTCAAATACTCCTGAAAGCTAATCCCAAAATTTTCTTTGAAAAATCTGGATAGGTAGGTAGTTGAAAGTGAAAGATGACTAGAAATATCCGAAAGAAGCAATTTTTCCTGATAGTGGGCACTTATATAATTACTTATCTGATTAATTCGGTCATGCTTATAAAGGAATTTATTTTGCTCCCGTATAGATTTGTGGTCATAGGGAACAACTGCTAGTAAATCATGAATGATTAGGGAGGTGTAGCCGTGGCAAACTAAGGGTGAATAGTCACTGGCTTCAAAATGAGCACGACTAGCAAGAAACAAGTGTTTTCTTAGCCTGGTAGCTGCTTGGCTTTCATCAAGTATTACAGGTTTTGACTCAAAATAGAGTTCATTGATTTGCGGAAAGAATCCTTCAAAATGTTGTGGGGAAATCTGGAATATTAATAGGAGGGCTCCATCTTGAGAAGAAAATTCATGTAGTTGGCAGGAATTTAGAACAAGAAATTGGCCTGCACCAAGCTCAAAAGTTTCTCCATTAGTTGTAAGATTCATTGTGCCACTTAGGAGATAAATAATCTCAATATCGCTATGCAGATGAGGGCTACGGTACTTCATCTCAACCAGGAATATATAAATATCCTGAATCTCACTATGCTCCACACATTCAAATTTAGTTGACATTTGCTACCTCCTTAACAAACTTTATTATAAGTAAAGTTGGGATTACTAGCAATAGATGAAATGATTACCATTTTTAGAGTTTTATGTTTAATTTAGCAAAAAGAAAAGAGGAAAACACTATGACTACTATCCAAAATCCAATTATGGCTGGAATGGCTCCAGATCCATCAGCAATCCGTGTAGGCGAGGATTATTATGTAGCTACATCAACCTTCCACTGGACTCCAGGCATCCCAATTTTTCATTCAAAAGACTTAGCTAACTGGGAACTTGTGACAAACGTCCTTACAGGTGGAGAAATTGATTTACGGGGAACGGATACTCCAGCTGGAATTTGGGCACCAAATCTATCTTATGATAAAGCGACCAAAAAATTTTGGATGACTTATTGTCAAATGGTTAATATGACTGGGCGTGAATTTAATGCCAACACCTATACCATGTATGCTGATGAAATTACAGGCCCTTGGTCTAAGCCCCAATATGTAACTTCAATTGGAATTGATCCTTCTCTCTTTCATGATGAGAATGGTAAAAAATATCTGGCAGTCCTTGAATGGGAATCACGCGTCGGTTATCCCTCTCCTGGTCGAGTTGTCATTGCAGAATACGATACAGAAAATGGCCAAATCATAGGAGATTGGAAACGGGTAAGTTCTGGTTTCACTACAAGGGGCTGTGTAGAAGCACCATATATCTGGAAACGCAATGACTACTACTACCTAATTCTTGCTTCTGGAGGAACAGGCTACGGTCATGGCGTTGAAATTGGACGCTCAAAAAATATTTTTGGGCCCTATGAAGCCCACCCTTCAATGGAGCCCATCCTTACCTCATCACCCGCTCATCTTTTTTCTTTAGGTGACCCAGATGCTGGTCACTTTGAAATGTATAATCCTCATTCAAGACTCCAAAAATCTGGTCACGGATCTCTTGTCCAAACGCCAACTGGTGAATGGTATATGTTCCATCTGATGAGTCGCCCACTTGAAGGAAAGCTCCTAAATCCACTAGGACGCGAAACCTCGATTCAGGAGATGACTTGGACCGATGAAGGTTGGCTTGAAATGAAGGATGGATCGAATCTGGCAAAAGAGTTTGTCCAAATTCCTTATGAGGTTGAGCTTCCTACTACTCAAAAAGATGATATCAAAGAAAACTTTGAAGGAGCGAGTATCAGCGAATATTTTATGACCCCCTACCACTTCAAAAATGATGACTGGGTCAAACAAGTCAATAATAAACTTGAGATTTACGGGCGTGACTCCCTCTTTTCTAAGGTAAGTCCTTCAATCATGGGGACTAGGGCAAGTTCATTTAACTATGAGGTTGAAACAAAACTTACCTTCAAACCAAATCACTACTCACAAAAATCAGGACTTGGTCTTTACTATGATGCTAATGATTGGCTGTTTGCTCATCTGACCTACTCTGAACAATACGATACAGTTGTACTTGCCTTATCCCAGGCCAAACTAGGTGAACGAATTGAATATATCCATGAACATGTAGCTATTCCAGAAGGAGAGATTAGCCTAAAAATTGCCTATAAAAATGCTCTAGCAACCATCTTCTACCGCATTAAAGAAGATGATGAGTGGACTGTATTTGTAGCTAAACTTGATGTTGATTATCTATCAGACGAAGGAGTTAATGGAACTCCAGGAGAAATTGGAGGCTTTACTGGCCTTGTCAACTTCATCGGAAGCGTTGATGCTTACCAGCACAAATCTTGTGGTCAATTTGACTACTACCATGTATCAAATTTATAGGAGACAGTTATGAAAAATGCAGCCACTTTAACAAAAGATATTGATAGTAAAACAGTTCCTCTAAAAAGGTTGGTCCCAGGACTTGTCATTGGACCTGCCAGCTGGCTTGGGCCCTATGCAGTTTGTTCAAGCCTTTACTTACCTGCCCTTATTCAGGAACTTGATTCAGCTCATAAGGTAGGACTTGTAGCACTTTTTTCTACAACCTCAATGATTGCAGCATCCATTTCAAATATGGTAGCAGGATCTATTTCAGACCGTACAGTTTCCCGCTTTGGGAAAAGGACCCCTTGGATTTTTGGAGGCTCATTAGCCTTCATGATTTTGATGATAATTGCTGGTATGGCAACAAACATATCTGTCCTTTTAATTACTTGGATTTTGGGGCAAGTGGCCCTAAACTTTGTTGTGGCACCAATGGTTGCTTGGCTTGATTTAGCACCAAAAGGTGGTGGTGGAACAGCCTCTTCTGCTTACGGGGGACTGGGCATGGCTCTTGGTAACAATGGATTCACAGTCCTTGGAGTCTACTTCCTACACCGGCTTCAATTAGGTTTCACAACTTTTGGTATCATAACCTTCCTTGGATGTTTACTGGCTCTTATTATTGTCCGTGAGCCATCTAATCTGGGTGATGTAGAACATAAGGAGGTTGCTAAAAAAGAATCTTTGGGTCAACTTTTCAAATCAGTCTGTCCAAAATGGGCAATTGGTCGTGATTACTATCTTGCCTTAGCCGGGAAAATGTTTCAAAGTGCATCAAATTATATGATTGCAAGCTATATTCTTTATATTTTAACGGATTTCATGCGTCAAAGTGATGCCGTAGTCAAGTCAACTGTTCAGCAACTAAATATCATTATGCTTGTTTTTGGTATCCTTTGTGGTTTCTTTGTTGGCCCCCTTTGCGACAAGACAAAATTTTTAAAGATTCCCCTTGCCCTAGCCACTGTTTTCATGAGTTTAGGGGCTCTTGCCATTTACTTCTTCCAAGATGCTAAAGGAATTATTATATACGCCTTCCTAGCAGGACTAGGCCTTGGAATATGGAATTCCCTTAATAATCTTTTAAATCTTAAAATAATTCCCGATAAGGAAAAAGTTGCCTTCTTCCTGGGTGTTTATAATCTTGGTTCTACCGTAACTCAAGCCCTTGCTCCAATTCTTGCAGCCCTAGCTATAAGCACCTTTGGTTTTCAAGCCATTTTCCTAATGTCTGCCTTATTCGCCCTCCTATCTGGAATTTCAATTATTTCAATCAAAGGAATTAAATACTAACAAAAAAAGAAGCCCCAATATTAATAGGCTTCTTTTTTTAAATTTAACTAGCTTTAGCTTCTGTCTTTTCAACACTTTCAACCTTAAAGCCTGCTGCTTCAAATTTACTTTGAATGTCAGCTTCATTATGGTTTCCATCAAGAAGGATTTCTAAAATTGTAGTTCCTTCTTCCTTGTTGTTAAGCTGGAGAATACTCATCACATTGTATTCATTTTTTGCTACTAGATCAGCAATTTTTTCAAGGGCTCCAATTTCATTTTTGACAGACAAACGAATCCTCACACCTGCTTCTCCGTAACCTGCAACCTTTAAGAAGGCCCCAAAAACATCCTTATCAGTGATGATTCCTTCAAGTTCCCCCTCATCAACTACGGGAAGAACACCAATATTGTTTTCACGCATCAAATAGACCGCATCTTCAAGAGATGCAAACTGCGAAATTGTTACAACATTTTTGATCATGATTGACTTGACTGTTGTCTTGTTAAGCAAGTAATTCATCTCATAAACTGAAAGACTTGTAGCCTTACTAGGACTTGCCTCAGCAATTGTTCCTTCTGTGACTAGACCAACTAACTTACCATTATCAAGAACTGGTAAACGGTGAATATTTTTTTCACGCATTAAATCAGTAACTCCCGCTACCTTGGTATCAGGGCCTACACTGATTACCTCTTTTGTCATAAAATCCTTAACCGCCATCTTCTTACTCCTTTAATTTTTAAATAAATCCTTTGAAGGATTAGCCTCCAAGATATGCCTTACGTACTTCGTCACTTTCTAAAAGTTCTTTACCCGTACCTGCTAAAACAACTTTCCCTGTCTCTAAAACATAGCCTCGGTCAGAGATAGCCAAGGCCTTATTGGCATTTTGCTCAATCAAAAGAACGGTTGTTCCTTGCTTTTGAATATCTTGAATTATATCAAAAATCTCTTGAATGAAGATTGGTGCAAGACCCATTGACGGCTCATCTAGCAATAATAGCTTAGGTGTTCCCATAAGGGCACGACCCATAGCAAGCATCTGCTGCTCCCCACCTGACAAGGTTGATGCATCTTGATTCTTACGCTCTTCCAAACGTGGGAAACGAGAGAACACTTTCTTAAGATTGCGGGCATTTTCTTCCCGGTCCTTTTTAAGGTAGGCACCCATCTCAAGATTTTCAAGGACGGTAAGTCCAGGAAAGACATGACGTCCTTCTGGTACCTGACAAAGGCCTGAGGATACAATCCTTTGTGGGGCAGTTTTTTGAATTTCCTGCCCTTCAAAGGTTATAATCCCATTTTTAGGGCGGACAAGACCTGAAATCGTATGGAGAATGGTTGTTTTACCAGCCCCGTTAGCTCCAATCAGGGAAACAATCTCACCCTCGTTAACCTTAAAATTTACATCACTTACAGCCTGGATCACGCCATAATAGACAGATAAGTCCTTAACCTCTAACATTAGGCTTCACCTCCTAGATAAGCTTCAATAACTCTTTTATTATTCTTAATTTCTTCTGGTTTACCTTCTGCAATCATCCTACCATATTCAAGTACATAGATTCTTTGGCAAACATCCATTACAAGTCCCATATCATGCTCGATTAAGACGATTGTAATCCCAAATTTTTCCTGAATTTCCTTAATCAGACCAGTCAATTCGGCTGTTTCCTGGGGGTTCATCCCAGCTGCAGGCTCATCTAAAAATAAAATTTTAGGGTCAGTCGCAAGGGCACGAACAATCTCAAGCTTTCTTTGTTCCCCGTAGGGTAATTTACTAGCTGGAATATCTTGCTTGTCCTGCAGGTTAAAAATTTTCAAAAGCTCTTGAGCTTTAGCGACAAGCTCCTCATCAACCTTATAATAAATTGGAAGACGTAAAAGGCTGGCCAGAAAATGCTTCTTCTTTTTGGCACCAAGGGCAATCAAAACATTATCTAAGACTGAAAGGTCTTTAAACAAACGAATATTCTGGAAGGTCCTACCTAAGCCAGCCTGAGCAAACTTATAGGGAGGAAGACCATTTAAGACGCGGCCATCAAGCTCGACACTACCTTCGCTGGGCTCATAGACACCAGTTAATAGATTAAAAAGGGTCGTTTTTCCAGCTCCATTAGGTCCAATCAGACCAACTAATTCAGAGCTTTCAAGGCTGATACAAACGTCACTTACGGCAGTTAGGCCACCAAAGTTTTTTGTTAAATTTTTTACTTCAAGAAGTGCCATTATTTGACCCCCTTAGTTTCTTTATGATTGAAAAATGCAGATAACTTAAATTCTTTGGTTCCAAGAAGCCCACCTGGTCTAAAAATCATTACAAGAATTAGAGCAAGTGAGTAGATGACCATCCTTAGGCTTCCAAAATCTTGCAGGAAGATATTTAGGAAACCAAGAGCAATAGCTGCAATTATTGTACCAGTGATACTTCCAAGTCCACCAAAAACGACAATAATAATGATATTTACTGATTGTAACCAAGTAAAGTCCTTAGGAGTTACTGTTCCGATTAGACCTGCATAAAGAGACCCTGCAATGCTTGAAAGAACAGCCCCGTAAACAAAGGCTAAAACCTTAACTTTTGTAGTATTAACCCCCATAGACTCAGCTGCAATCTCATCTTCTCTGATTGAGAGAGTCTCACGCCCACTTGCTGAGTTAACAAAGTTTGCAGTCAAAATGATTGCAAGGGCTACAAAGATATAAACTGTCTGCCAGCTGGTAAAGAGAGGAATCCCTGAAAGTCCCGCTGCTCCATTGGTCAACTCATCACCATTCATGATAAGAATTCTAATAATCTCAGAAACTCCAAGGGTCGCAATGGCTAGATAGTCTCCCTTAAGTCTAAGGGTTGGAATCCCAACGATTAGGGCTACTAGTCCTGCAAGAACAGCTCCTACAAACATGGCTATATAAAAGGCATAGTAGTAGGTTGAATACATACCAACAATGGCTGCAGCATAAGCTCCAATAGCCATGAAACCAGCTGTACCGAAGGAGAATTGTCCCGAAAATCCAATTACAAAGTTCAAACCAACGGCTAGAATAATTTGGATTCCGATGTAGCTAATTGACTGAACACCGAAGGTATTTATTATCCCACCAGAAATCATGAATTGTAGCAGGACAAATCCTGCCACCAAAAGCACTGACCAGATCAGGCTTGTTTTTACTCTATTTTTCATATTAAACCTTCTCCTTCACGCTTTTTCCTAAGATACCAGCTGGCCTAATTAGGAGGATGACAATCAAGATAGCATAAACTACAGCGTCCTTATAACCTGCAATCCAAGAGAGTTTGCCTGGAATTGACTGGGTAAATGTTTCCAAAAGACCAATTACAAGCCCACCAAGAGCTGCACCTGGGATAATTCCAATTCCTCCAAGAACCGCTGCGACAAAGGCTTTAAGTCCTGGTGTCATACCCATTAAAGGATCAATTGAACCATAGTAAAGACCAATCATGACACCTGCAGCTCCTGCAAGGGCACTACCAAGGGCAAAGGTAAAGCTGATTGTATGATCAACATTAATCCCCATAAGTTGAGCGGCTTCCTTATCAACTGATACAGCACGCATAGCTTTACCCATCTTAGTTTTTTGAACAATCAACTGAAGGGCTGCCATCAAGATAAGTGATGTTACAAGAATCATCAGCTGAATATTTGTAATTGTGATCGATCCAAAGCTATATTTGTGAACCTCGATAGCTTGTGGAAACTGTCTAGCTGAGCTACCTAGAAAGTAGATCATTGTATTTTCTAAGAGGAAGGACACCCCGATTGCTGTAATCAGAGCAGAAATCCTTGTTGAATTCCTTAGGGGTCTGTAGGCTAAAAATTCAATCACAACCCCTAAAAGTGCTGTCCCAACCATTGATATGATGAGGGCCAAAAAGAAATTCATATGGAGGTTATTTATTAAAAAGTAACCCATGAAGGCACCCATCATGTAGACATCACCGTGGGCAAAATTTATTAACTTAATAATCCCGTATACCATGGTATACCCTAAGGCTATTAGGGCATACACACTTCCGAGAATCAAACCATTTACGATTATTTGCATTGATTCACCTTTTTCATTTTATTTACTTCGGATTAACAACTTCCGCTTTGCTCTCAACTCCATTATCCAAGCTTATTACAACGGCTGATTTAATCGGATTGTGATTTTCATCAATTGTAATCATCCCAGTTACACCTTCAAATCCCTTAATTTTTGCTAGATATTTAGCAAGCTGTGCTGAGTCTTCAACATCTCCTGCTTCAGCTGCCTCTTTAACCATATAAACTGCATCATAGGCCAAGGCTGAGAATCCTGATGGCTCTTGATTGTAGGCCTTTTTGTAGGCTTCAATGAAGGGTTCAGTCTTACTACTTGCTGGAGCTTTAGGAGAGAAGGCACCTACATAGTGAACATTACTTGCTGCAGCATTACCTGCAAGCTTCACATAAGTATCTGATGCAAATCCATCTCCTCCAATAATTGGAGCGTCAATTCCAAGCTCACGTGCCTGTTTAGTAATCAAACCTGTTTCATTATAGTAACCAGGCATTACAATGGCATCAAATTTAAGATTTTTAATCTTAGATAGGGTTGCTTGGAAGTCCTTGTCACCAGACTGGAAGGTTACAGTATCAACAATATCTCCTGTAAATGACTTCTTAAATGAATTGTAGATTCCTTTGGCATAGTCACTTGAATTATCATAATAAACAAGAACATTTTTAGCCTTCAGGCTATCTTCTACGTACTCTGCAATGATTTTACCCTGGTCACTATCCTGGAAGATAGTTCTAAAGGCAAATTCATTTAGGCGGCCATTTTTCATGACTGTCAGACTATCATCAGACCCTGATGGTGTAATGAAAGGAACACCTGCACGTGCTGTGTTAGGAATGATAGCCTTTGCAGCTCCTGAGGTTGCTGGTCCAATGACCGCTACCACCTTATCATTTGAAACCAGGCTACTTGCGATATTAGCAGCCTCAGCATTGTCGGATTTATTATCCTTAGCTACGACTTCAATCTTCTTGCCATTAATTCCACCGCTTGCATTTATTTGCTGAACAGCCAGGTCAGCTCCCATCTTCTCCTGCTCACCATAAGCTGCAACAGGACCCGTCATCTCCAAATCGTATCCTATTTTAAATGTATTTCCAACCTTATTAGCTGCACCATCTGGTGCCCCAGTAGGAGCCTGACCACAGGCTGCTAAACTTAAGGTAGTTATTACGGCCAAGGCAGATAAAACTACTTTCTTCATATTAAGACCTCTCCTAAATTTACTCAATTATTTCCTTAAATTAATCTAGTTCAACTAATCTAGTCATAGTATATTGAATTATCTGAAAATTGTCAATAATTATTATTTTTTAACAGCAAAAAAGACAGACCCCAAATGGAACTGCCTTTTTCTTCTATTATCTAGCTTCTTTACTATCTAAAATAATGGTAACTGGTCCATCATTAAGAAGGGAAACCTTCATGTCTGTTCCAAAAATGCCTGTCTCTATTTTTTGACCCAAAGCTTTACTTAAGGAATCATTGAAGCTATCATAAAGCTTTCTGGCGTAATCAGGTCTTCCTGCACCAGTAAATGATGGCCTATTCCCCTTTTTGGTATTGGCATAGAGGGTAAACTGGGACAGGGATAAAATCCCTCCTCCTATATCTTTGACGGAAAGATTCATCTTGCCGGAAGAATCTGAAAAAATCCTCATATTGGCTATTTTCCTGACGGCATAGTCAAGATCTAGCTGACTGTCTGCATCTTCGATACCAACGAGAAGATGGAGACCTTGATTAATTTGCCCAATCACTTTGTGATCGACAGACACGCTAGCTTGCTCAACCCTTTGAATTACTACTCTCATTAGCCATTTGTCCTCTTAACTGAATAAACATCAGGTATCATCTTGACTTTATCAACAACCAAGGTCAACTCACTTAAGTTCTTAATCCCAAGTGAAATATGGATATTTGCAATCTTCTTATCCTTAGTAGGATGAGCTGAGACAGAGATTAGATTCTTGGTGGTATTACTTAGGAGCTGGAGGATATCATTTAAGAGCCCTGGTCTATTAAAACCATAGACATCAATGTCTGCTACATACTCCTTAGAGCCTGTTGTCTCCTCCCATTCAACGTCAATCAATCGATTTTCAAAATCTTCTTGGGCCTTAACATTTTGACAGTCACTTCGGTGGATAGAAACTCCCCGACCCTTAGTAATGTAGCCGATTATCTCATCTCCTGGTACAGGATTACAACATTTACTCATCCGCACAAGAAGACTGTCAATGTTTGCAACATTAACTCCACCATCATGGCGGATTTTCATAACATCAGTCTTGGTCTTTTTGACCTCACCCTGCATAAGCTCTTCAGCTTCTTGACGTTGTTTTTCCCGCTCAATCTCACGACGTTCTTTTTCAGTCAGCTTATTAAAGACGCTGATTACTCCTGTTTCACCAAAGCCAATTGAGGCAAAAAGAGCATCTGAATCCCTAAAATTAAGCTTGTTACACGCATCATCAAGGTGTCTTTTATCAAGATACTGATTAGGCACAAAGTCATTTTCCTGCAAGTAGTCCTGGAGCATCTCACGCCCCTTATTAATTGATAGCTCCTTATCTTGACTCTTAAAAAAGTTTTTAATCTTATTCTTGGCCTTGTTGGTCTTTACAATATTCAACCAATCCCGACTAGGACCAAAAGAGGTCTTGCTGGTGATAATCTCAACAACATCACCCGTTTTCAAGGTCTGGGTTAAAGGGGACATCCTACCATTTATCTTAGCACCTGTTGCCTTATCTCCTACTTGAGTGTGGATGGCATAGGCAAAGTCAATCGGACCAGAACCTGATGGTAATTCCTGAACAGCCCCAGTCGGAGTAAAAACATAAATTTTTTCTGCTAAAATATCTTCTTGGACCTGCTTGATAAAATCCTGGGCATTATTACTTTGGCTTTGAAGTTCAACCAGCTCATGAAGCCAGTTAAGGTTTTGTGCCAATTCATCATTACTTACCTTGGCCTTGTGACCTTCCTTATAGGCCCAGTGAGCTGCAACCCCGTACTCAGCAATTTCATGTTGCTTTTTAGTCCTGATTTGGAATTCAACCGGCCCTTTAGGTCCATAAACTGTGGTATGAACAGACTGGTAACCATTTTCCTTGGGATTTGCTATATAGTCCTTAAAACGACCAGGCATAGGCTTCCATAAATCATGAATGTAGCCAAGTGTTGTATAGACATCAGATGTTGTATCCATGACACAGCGGATGGCGATTAAATCGTAGATTTCATCAAAACGCTTCCTCTTGTCATGCATCTTCCTGTAAATAGAATAGATGTGTTTAGGACGGCCATATACCTCACCTTCAACGCCGACCTCTTCTAAATGCTTATTTAGCTTGGCAACGACATCTGTAACAAGATTTTCTCGGTCAGTCCTCTTTTCATTCATCAGACTGCGAATCCTATAGAACTCAAGTTCATTCAAGTACCTAAATGATAAATCCTCAAGCTCCCACTTAATTCTACTGATACCAAGTCTGTGAGCAAGGGGGGCATAGATATCCATAGTCTCACGTGAAATTCTTTTTTGCTTGTCAGGACGCAAGTGCTTTAAAGTTCTCATGTTGTGCAGGCGGTCAGCAAGCTTGACAAGAATTACCCGCATGTCTCGACTCATGGCCATAAGCATCTTACGATGATTCTCAGCCAACTGCTCCTCATGGGACTTATATTCAACCTTACCGAGTTTTGTAACCCCGTCAACAATGTTTCTGACATCTTCCCCAAATTCTTCCTCTAAATCATCCAGGGTAGCCTCTGTATCCTCAACTACATCATGCAAAAATCCGCAAGCTACTGTCACAGCATCAAGCTTCAAATCAGCCAGAATACCTGCTACTTGGATGGGATGAACAATGTAAGGTTCTCCCGATTGTCTATATTGCAAGGCATGGGCCTTTGTCGCAAAAACCAAGGCCTTTTGGACCATGATCAAATCCTTCTCATTCATGTAAGAGGAAGCAAGTTTCACAACCTGATCTCCCGTCAAATTCGGTTCTGTAGCCATCTTTTCTCCTCAGTGTCTCAAATTATTAGTCTAATTTTAGCACCAATTGTTCAAAAAAAAAAGCACTATGCGTGCTTTCTAATAAGAATGAAATAATTTATAAACTTTATTCCTTATTATTTAATAGTTCAAGATAAAAGCTTAGGGAACTTAGGGCATAAAGAGGAGCTGTCTCAGCTCTCATAATTCTTGGACCAAGCCCAACTATTTTTGCACCATTTTCTAGGAAACAATCAATTTCCTTGGGCGAAATACCGCCTTCTGGGCCAAAGATTACAAGAACCCTTTGACCAAATTTAAGGGTCTCAAGGGCCTGAACAAAACCTGCCTTTTCCTCCTCCTTAGCAGACTCCTCATAGGCCACAAGAATTAGATCAAAGTTACTTAATTTATTAAGGAAGTCACCCTTATTTTCAAAGAGCTGAACCTTAGGAACTACCAATCGCTTGCTCTGCTCGCTGGCCCCTTGGGCAATCTTTTCAAGACGATTGGCCCTTTTCCCAATTTTTTTATGGTCAAGTTTTGCAACTGACCAGTCAGCTGGAAAGCCCCAAAGGGCGTGCATGCCAAGCTCAGTTCCCTTTTGAGCCAAAAAATCGAGCTTATCTCCCTTTGGATAACCCATAGCAATGGTTACATCTACTGGAAGTTCGACTGACCTTTCTAAGAATTCGGTAATTTTGAATTTTTGTCCTTCAACAACTTCAGTCAGAGCCAATTTGCGGTCATCAAAAACCAACTGAATCAGGTCGCCTTCATTCAAACGCATAACCCGGAACATGTGACCCAGGGTATCTCCGTCTTCAATCTCAAAAATTTCATCAAGGGCTGGTGCCTGACTTTTTATATGATATTGTTGCATGAACTTTCTCCTTTTGCTTCTTTTCTTCCATTATATCACAACAAAAAAACCAGCCGAAGCTGGTTTATCTGATTTATGTTGATTTATACAGTAGATTAGCCACCAACTACCGACATGATGTCGTCAGTCTTTCTAAAGATACAGGCATTCCACTCACCCTGTTGCATGCGAGTTTCTAGGAAGAAACCAGCCTTTTCAGCGGCAGCACGCACCATGTCCCACTTACTTTCAATGATTCCACTCATGATTAAATAACCATTATCCTTAAGCAAGCGGTAGGCATCATCTGTCATGAAAATCAGGATATCAGCCAGGATATTTGCAACAATTACATCAGCTTCCTGGTCAATATTTTTAAGGAGATCATTTGCTGAGACATGAATATTGGTCATATTTTCATTAAGGTCAATATTTTCCTGGGCCACATTTACTGCTACCTGATCAAGGTCATAGGCATAAATCTCACCTGCCCCAAGAAGGGATGAAGCAATTGAAAGGACACCTGAACCAGTCCCAACATCAAGGACTCTTTCTCCCCCGCGAAGGATTTGCTCAAGGGCAAATAAAGACATCTTGGTGGTTGGGTGAGTTCCCGTACCAAAGGCCATCCCAGGATCCAGGCGAATGATTTTTTCAGCTGAATTTACCGGTGTATAGTCAGTCCAGCTTGGAACGATTGTCAAATCGTGTGAGATTCTTGTTGGCTCATAGTATTTTTTCCATGAGTCAGCCCAGTCCTCTTCAGAGAGCTGTTCAGCTGAGACCTTAACCTCACCTACTTCAATCCCAAATTCAGAGAGACCTTTGATTTTTTCCTCAATCTCTAAAAGAACCTCAGGAACATTTGTGGTTTCTGGGTAGTAACCAGCAATTGTTACAGAATCAGACTGCTCAACCTCAGGTAGGATTTCTCCAAAGTTATCTTCGTGGTCCAAATAATCTGCACTGTCTTCAATCGCAAGCCCTTGAGCTCCTGAATTAATCATGATTTCACTTGCTGCTTCAACAGCTTCACGGCCAAGTTCAACCTTGATTTCTTGCCATTTATCCATATTTACCTCCTAGTAGCGTGGGTACTTGTAAAATTCAGTTTCCACAAGTGCACCAGCCTGTTGCTTAAAGTCCTCTTCATCAAATACAAGGAAAAATTCCTCAGCTTCAGGGTCTGCCAAAAAGTCCATCAAATCATCAAGACCCTTATTTGCAACCTCAGTCAAATAATCTACAAGAAGATCGAGAAATTCAAGCGACAAGCCCTTATCCCCATAAGGAATAACAGCCAGATAATCTTCTGAATCAACCCTTGATTTAGAAGGATTTACAAGAATTACTGCATCCTCATAAACAATATTTTCAGATGATTCAACATCATCACTATCTACAATCGTAATTCCTTCCTTGTTCTCAGCATCCAGTAAAAAAGCTACTTCGACTGCATGTTTTTTTTTGTCCCAATTGATTTGGTAATCATAAGGAAAATTTTTATCAAGTCTAGTGTCAAGGACATCTAAAAAATCTAATTTTGCCATTTGTTCTCCCATCGTATTATTATCTTTCTTAATTTTAACACATTGAGTGCTACAATAGCTAAAAAAGCTAAAAAATTCAAACTTGGAAATTTTTTGCCCAAAGTGATAGTATTACTAATGAGATAGAGGACAAGAGGAGGGAGCCATGCAAAATTTAGCAAGACGGATGCGACCTAGAAATATTGATGAAATCGTTGGCCAAGAGCATCTGGTCGGGGAAGGTAAAATTATTAGGAGGATGGTTGAAAGTGGTCTACTTTCTTCAATGGTTCTTTACGGGCCTCCTGGTATCGGGAAAACTAGTATCGCAAGTGCCATTGCAGGAACCACGAACATGGCCTTTAGAAGCTTTAATGCCACCACTGATAGTAAGAAAAAACTTCAAGAAATTGCTGAGGAGGCAAAATTTTCAGGGGGCTTGGTTCTCCTTTTAGATGAGATTCACAGGCTTGATAAACCCAAGCAAGACTTTCTCTTACCCCTCCTTGAAAATGGAGAGATAATTCTAATCGGAGCAACCACAGAAAACCCTTATTTCTCTGTTCTTCCAGCCATTAGAAGCCGGGTGCAGATTTTTGAACTCCATTCCTTGAGTCCTCATGACATCAAAAAAGCCATTGAAAGAGCCATTAACGACAAGGAACGGGGATTTGACTTTGATGTGAAAATTGATGATGATGCCTTGAATTTTTTAGTTCATTCAACTGGTGGGGACATGAGAAGTGCCTATAATTCCTTGGAACTTGCTGTTCTTTCAAGCAAGAATCATCATGTCAGCCTAGATGATATGGAAAATAGCCTACAAAAGAAGGCCATGGCCTTTGATAGAGACGGAGATGTCCACTATAATCTCTTAAGTGCCCTCCAAAAATCAATCAGGGGGTCTGATGTTGATGCTACCCTTCATTATACGGCAAGACTTATTGAGGGAGGGGATTTGGTTAGTCTTGTTAGAAGGCTTACCGTTATCGCCTATGAAGACATAAGTTTAGCCAACCCAGAAGCATGTAGCCGAGCTGTAATAGCTCTTGGAGCAGCGGAGCGGATTGGTTTTCCAGAAGCTCGGATTATCCTTTCTAATATAGTGATTGATTTAGCCCTCTCACCCAAATCAAATGCCGCCTATAAGGCCATTGATGCTGCCATTAAAGACCTTCATCAGCACGGGGCCTTAGATATTCCAAGTTATCTCCAGGATGGCCATTATGAGGGTGCCAAAAAACTTGGTAAGGCAGTCGGTTATAAGTATCCCCATGACTATCCTAACCACTGGGTAAATCAGGACTATTTACCTGAAAAGATTAAATCAGCTAGCTATTATCAAGGAGGCGACCAGGGGAGATATGAACGTGCCTTAAATCAAAGAAGATTTGACCTTGCACAAGATAAAAGTAAGGGAAAAAATAAGTAAAAAAAGAAGCCTTGGCTTCTTTTTTTCTTTTAAGCATTTCCTTTTTCATCCTGCACAAGTTTGTTGTCATAAATTTTAACGAATGGAAGCCAAATTAGAAAGGCAACAAATGTTGTTACTAGGGCAAGAATTACTGCTCGCCAGTCAGCTGTTGAAAGGAATCCACCAATTCCAACAGGAGTTGGCCAAGGTGTTTGAGCAATAACTGGGCTAACTAATTCCCATTTGATTGAGAAGTAGGCTATGGTTGCAGAAGCCATTGGAGCCAAGAAGAAAGGCACAGCAAGGTAGGGATTATAAACAACTGGCATCCCGAAAATAATTGGTTCATTAATATTAAAGAAGCCAGGAACTACAGATGCCCGACCTAAAACCTTAAGTTGCTCAGACTTAGCAAAGAAAGCGATGAAAATTACCATCCCCAAGGTAGCTCCTGATCCTCCAAGAACAACAAATGAATTTTGAAACTCTCCAGCAAAAGGCAGGTGAGCTCCATTAACATTTGCGGCCATGTTAGTCAGAAGAAATGGCATTATGAATGGGTTAATGATATTTGCCCCGTGGATACCTAAAATCCATAGTGCGTGGATGAGGAAGTAGATAATCATAAGTCCCCACCAACTATTAGTGATGTGAGCTACAAAACCAAAGGGAATAGCAATAACTTTGAAAATATCTGTTCCAGCTAGAACTAAAACGCCATTAATGAGCAGGACAGCAAAGGCTACGGCAAAGGCTGGAATAAGAGCTGTAAATGATCTTGATACTCCAGCTGGCACTGTATCTGGCATTTTAATAATCCAGTTTTTCCTAATACAAAGGAAGTAAATTTGTGTTGCCACAACAGCCATAATAATGGCCGTGAAAATACCTGTTGTTCCAAGTCTTTCAATGGTCCCAGCCATTCTCACACCCTGGATAACCTTCTCATCTTCAGTAACAACTTCAATCAAGGTAAGCTTTCCATCTGAAAAAATTAATTCTGGAAGACACATAAAGAAAGCAAACATTGAAAGAAGGGCACCATTGATTGGACTTACGTCTAATTTAGCTTCTTGGGCTTCAATTTTGGTAAGCTCATAACCCATGACAAGGGCAAAGTAGAGGGATAAAATTCCCATGGTGCTTGTATTTGCAATCATGTAAAGATCGCTAAACCTAAAGAAGGTGTTGTCAAAGAATCCTTCAAGGGCCGGAAAGGCTGTTGGTAGGATATTTAGTACTAAAAACATGGAACCTACAATTGTAAATGGTATGGTGGCAAGCCCTGCAGCCATTATCGCTCGGACAAACTTATACTGGGCCACTTTACCCATTGGTTTCATGAAGTGATTTTCTAAGAAACTCATAAACTTATTCATTACATAACTCCTCTCGTGGTCATAATTTCCTCATATCTCTTGATCCTTATAAATTGACGGTCCTCATTAAGACTAATTTTTTTAAGTTTTAACAAAATTAAGGCCCCGATTAAAATACCTAGAGCAAGAATTGATGCGGTAAAAATTCTCGCCTCCTGGGTATTTTTTACGAAACTAAAGACTTGGCCAAAGATGGAACTTGGAATCAAAGCTAAGGAAACTAGGTTCATAATAACTTGCAATAGATAATATCTTTTTGTTGCAGGTAAAAGATTAGTATGATTTCCATAAAGGTTTACATGTTCAAATAAAACAGGAATGCTTAAAATAAGTAAGAATACTGGTATGAGAGCAAGAACACTCCTTGTTCCAAGGGCAAAGATTGCCCAATATAAATTTGAGAAGAAAAATAGTGCCGTAGCGTACCTAATTAGCATAAAGCGATTAAAGTACATATTTTTCATGGTAAACTCTTGCTTTTTCTTCTCTCTTTCACTTCTTTTCATACTAATCTTCCCCCATTAACCTACTTTAACCTTGGCCATAATCTCTTGATTTTGCTTGTAAAGGTACTCAAGCTCCCTAGCAACTTCTTGTAGGGTAATTGTTGTCATCAAGTGATCCTGGGCATGGACCATAATAATTTCAATTTCAATTTTTTGACCACTTGCAAAATCCTGTAGTAATTTTGTCTGTGAATGGTGGGCTTCAACCAAAGCCTTATTGGCTTCATCCATCTTTTCCTGGGCTAAATCAAAATTACCTTCCCGCATAGCCCTTAAACTTTCATTAATTAAACTTCTTGCATTACCACTATGTAAAATAATATTAAAAGCAATCATCTGCAAGTCTTCATTTGTCATTTTCTCTTCCATCTTATCTCCCTTATGTAAAGCTTGTAAACTTTATGTAAACTATCCTAAATTTGCTCCATTTGATTTAATCACTTTTTGATACCAATCAAATGAATCTTTCTTACTACGTTCAAGGCTTCCTTTACCCTTATTATCCTTGTCAACATAGATAAAGCCATATCTTTTTTCCATCTCCCCAGTTCCCGCAGATACAAGGTCAATGCAGCCCCAAGGTGTGTAACCCATAAGGTCAACTCCATCTTCTACAACGGCTAAACGCATTTGTTCGATGTGGGCTCTTAGGTAGTCAATCCTATATTGATCATGGATTGAACCATCACTTTCAACCCTATCATATGCTCCGAAACCATTCTCAACGATAAATAATGGTTTTTGGTACATGTCTGTAAACCAATTTAGGGAATAACGTAAACCTTCGGGGTCAATTTGCCAACCCCAGTCTGACGCTTCTACATAGTTATTTTTAACCAAATCATTTTCTTCATCGTAGTCGTAGTAAGATTTACCGTCCTTGTGTTCGATGGCAAATGACATGTAGTAACTAAATCCAATGTAGTTGACAGTTCCTTCGAGGAGGTCACGTTTATCTTCCTCAGAGATTTCAATATCAATTCCCTTGCGTTCCCAATTTTTAAGAATGTAGGCTGGATATTCACCGCGACAGTGAACATCTGTAAAGTAATAACGAAGCTCCATGGCTTTTTGGGCTGCAAGAATATCAGATGGTTTACACGTTGCTGGATAAATTGGACACATGGCAATCATACAACCAATTTCAAAATTGGGGTTTATTTTCTTACCAATCTTTACAGCACGAGCACTGGCTACAAGCTCATTATGAGCTGCTTGATACATGATTGCTTCGCGGTTGTCACCTTCCTTGTAAACAATACCCGAGTTAGTAAAGGGTGCAAAATCAAGATTATAGTTGGCCTGGTTATTAATCTCATTGAAGGTCATCCAGTACTTAACCTTGTCTTTATATCTTTCAAAACAAACAGTCGCAAAGTTTACAAAGAAGTCAATTACTTTACGGTTGGTAAAGCCACCATATTCAGTAACAAGATTATAGGGAAGTTCAAAGTGAGACAGAGTTACCACTGGTTCAATCCCATGTTTCAAACACTCATCAAAGAGGGCATCATAGAATTTTAGACCTGCTTCATTTGGCTGGCTTTCATCTCCATTTGGAAAAATCCTTGTCCAGGCAATGGAAGTTCTAAAAGATGTAAAGCCCATCTCAGCAAAAAGGGCAACATCTTCCTTGTAACGGTGATAAAAATCAATTCCTTCATGATTTGGGTAATATTCACCTTCAAGGATACCTTCTGTAATTTCACGGTATTTTGTGGGTGTTCCAACAGTCATAACGTCGGCTACGCTAACACCCTTACCACCTTCCTGCCAGCCCCCTTCAAGCTGGTGGGCAGCAACTGCTCCGCCCCACAAAAAATTTTCCTTAAATGAACTAGACATAATAATAATAAATCCTACCTTTCAATTTCATAGATTCATCCTAACATCTTATGAAATCGTTTTCAAAAATGAGATATAAATTTCACAAAAAAAAGCACAAAAAAACAATTCCTAGGAATTGCCTTTAAATTTCTATTTAGCTTTTTTATCGATTTTTCCTTCATCTTCAATCTCCCTGTTAAGAAAGAATGAGATAACCGTTCTAATTACAACCAGAAAGGCTAGCTTAGATAGATCCTGCATGGTTGGATGGACAATTGACTCAATAATATCTGAAGCGATAAGAACTTCCAAACTAAGTAGAATATAGCTTGCCAGATGATTTTTTATGTGCTGGTTGGATTCAATGGCCTCAGTCGTTGAAATCCTACTACGATGAGACTTAATAAATTCCACAATTCCTAGTACAGAACCATAAATCAAGATGGCTACAGCGATGACATTTAATAGGACGACGAATACTTTAAAAAAAGGATAAATCGCATTAGTTAAACTTTCATAAAAATCCATTTAAAACCTCCTCAAATCTTTGCTTTATCCTACCATAAAAAACAATAAAAACCTAAGATTATAATGATGAAAATCAAATTAAATTTACACAATCCTTTACATATGTGTAAAGGGTGTAAAAGTTATTTGTATTTATTAATAAAGGCTTCCGTCTGTTTGAAGCACTCGATGGCCTCACTTGTCGAATAATCAAATTGATATTCATGTCCAATTGTTTGACTACTACTTGTAAAGAACAGCGAATCATTAGCGATTCCAAGCTGAGTTAATCTTTCTTGCAGGCTTATTCCTTGGTCTTCAAAGGAATAATAATTGCCATCTGTAATATAAGTTGGGACAAAATTTTTATCAATATGCTGAGCAATACTTGCTTGATCTAGTTGGGGGCTCGTTTGCCACTCCCTAGTCCCAATAATTGACCAAGAAACACTAGATATTGTAAAGCTTACTGCCTGATTATTACCATACTTGTCAACCAAGTTTACAAGATTGACAGGTCCACAATAGGATATAGCCCCCTTGAGCCTGTCCCTAGAAACTCTTTGCGGAAGGGACATCCCTTGGGCATAGGCTTCATTTGTCTGGACAAGAAGGTACTGAAGGGCAATCTGAGCTCCCGCACTATCTCCCCCGTAAAAAATACGGTTAAAATCAATCAAAGGATAGACCAGCTGATTTTCGAGTAAATACTTGGTCAAATCATCAACCTGTATGAGCTGATTGGGATACTGGGACTCTGGAGCCAGCTCATAATTCATAGAAAGGATGGCCACTTGATTTTCAGCCGCAAGCTTTGCCGCAAATTCTTTAGCAATTTCCTTATCACCGCCAAGATAACCTCCACCGTGTACCCAAATCAAAAGAGGTAAGGGACCTTCAGTTGAAGCTGGATAATAGAGGTCAAAGGTATTATTTTTATGAGATGATGGATAGACTAAATTTTCTTGAATGCTAATGTTAGCCTTATTTTTTTGGTTACTTTCTTCATCTGAAATAGCCGTTTCTGTCTTAAAAACAGCCTTACTGAGGACGAAGGCAGTAGATTTAGGATAAAGCCACATGGCCAAGAGAGCGAGGGATAGGACTAGAAGAAAAACGGAGGTAAAGGATAGGGATACCCACATGATTATTTTCTTATTCAACAAGTACCTCCTTGTAAATATATAGTGTATAATATAGTGTATAATGATAGTATAACAAAATGTTTCACGTTAAACATCTAAAGGAGTTTGCTATGACTAAAAACGATACAAAGACCGACAAGGTTTCCCTCTGGGTAACTTGGATTTCTCTTTTCTTCACTCTACTCTTTTGCCTTCTGACCGTCTTTTTTAAGGACAATATGGAAGCAATTAGAACATTGATGATTTTGATGCTCGCATCAATCCTAATTCTCATTGTTGCTGATTATTTTGCCTGCAATTCCTTCTACCAAAAACCAGAACATAAAAGCCAAAAACTTTTTGTTCCAAAAGTCTTTGGCTGGGGACTTACATTTAATCCAACTACAAAATTAGGGAAATTTTTCTGGCTACTAGCCATTCTCTTAATTTGCTTTTTTGCAATCTTCATCCTTTTAAACCCAAGTTTTATAAGTCAAAAGAATTGAATTTATCATTAATGATTATATTAATGATATCTCCTTTCAACTAAGCGGGACATAATTGATTCCCACTCTTTTTTATCTAAAAAACTACTAAACTTTCTAGTAATTTTTAAAAGGTCATAGGGCCTTGATAAAAAAATGTCAAATAAATTCCTAGAAGCATTACAAGAAAGGCAATGACTAGAAGGAAAAGGGCCGAAAAACGCCGCCAGCTGGGACCAAAATCGATACCTAAGAGGGAATAATTATGCCTTACACCTATGGCATAGGCCATAGAAAAACAAAGAAGGGAAATTCCCAAAATCCCAAGACCAACCAAGTATTTGCTCTCAAAAAGAATGGCCAAATAGCTTACTAATAAAACCAAAACTACCGCCCAAAGAACCGATTTTCTTGTCATTATAGTGCTCCTTTATGTATTAGAATCAAACAAGCTAGTCCCACTTGCCATCAAAGACTTGTTTGAGATATTTCTTTGATAGCCAAAATGAATGTTTTGTAATCCTTCTTCCATCAGGAAGTTTATAAGTGTCAGATAATTTTCCCTTTCCGAAAAAATTTCCAGGAGTAAGCTCATAATAGGAATTCTGAGCATGAATTTTAGTAAATATTATTTGGTTTTTCTTACTTTGTGGGAAATTTGTTAACACCCTATTTCCCTTTTGGGTAAGTTTCACTCCATCATTAATAATGGATCTCGTCTCCTCCCAAACCCGTTGAATTTCATCAAGCTGGCGTTCAGGGAACCCCCAAAATTTAACTCCATCTAATAGACAGTCTCCTGAATCATTTTCCTTAAAAATTACAAATAAAAATTTTCTACTATAGATTTCTAAATAAGGCTGCGACTGCTCCCAATCATCATTTTTTGCAAGTTCTTCAAATTGATAATTTTTAAATGACATGTCTTCCTTTGGAAGACCATTTTTGTTTACACGAATTACCTTTAAAATCATATTAGCCTTCTGGAATTCTTTAGTTTCATCAATATTATTAGATAAGCCCATAATTTTTTTCACTAAAAGGTTACCGGCATTTTTAGTTTTTAATTTAATATCAAATTTATCACAAAGACTATTCAAAGACATACCCTTATACTGCATAATTCTTTCAGTAATAATTTCCGTGAACGGCTTCTTTTCTCCCCTAAAATTCTTAACAACACTTTCCTGATCTTCTTGATTAAAAATTTTATTCTTAATCAAATATGTCATATAACTTGATTTTAACTCCCAGGCCCTTTGTTTGGCTAAAATATCATTAAAGGGCTGAGCACGTAAATCTTTTCCTTTTCCAGCACCCTTGGTACATGTAGAAAGGTAATTACCATCTGATTCTGAAAGCTCATGAGCCCGCCCAGCTTTAATTTTATCCGTGATATTTTTGTAGTCCTCTAGGATTACTTCCATATCCTCTTCAAACCATTCGTATAAAAAGACCTTTTCAATAACATACTCAGTCACAGTACGTTCTTTTGTCAGACCATTATAAAAAAGAAGAAGGATTTTTTCACATTTTTCCCACATATGGGTACCATAAAAATCATCCAAATTTTCAGTCATATAATTAATGATTGTCAAAACTAACCGTTCTTTGGCACTCATACTATCATTTTTATTGACCTTAAAAGGTGTAATCTTGAGTTCAACACCAATCTTTGGAAAATCAGCTCCACGGTCATTATTAGGTTCATAACCATAAAAATACCGTTCCATATAGTTACCGTACTGCCCCTTTGATTTTGGATTAATATAAGTAGCTACCTTATCCTCACACACTATATCTAAAGAACGATTTTCATAGCTCTCATAAGGATTTTTTTCATATTCATCAATAATTTCACTAAACTTTTTTCCAATAAGCTTTTTTGAATATTCAACCACACTATCAACACTTCCATCATCGTAATCAAATAAATAGCTATCCATATTCTCATCCCCTTAAAATATTTTCTTAATTATAGCAAATTTAAAGATTATTTTTTGATGAATATTCTTATTATATATTTAAATATAAATTCCTTGATCTTTCAGAATAACTTTTATATAATATACTAATAAACTATAAACGGAGATAATAATATGAAAATTCTAGAACTATTCGCAGGAGTAGGTGGATTCAGAATAGGTCTTGAAAATTCTGATTCTAATATATTTAAAACCCTTTGGTCAAACCAATGGGAGCCATCGAGAAAATCACAAGACGCGTACGAAGTATATAACTATCACTTTGAAGATAGCGAAAATATAAATATCAGTATTTCTGATATTACAGATGAAGAATTCAAGGCAATGGACGCTGATATGATTGTCGGTGGTTTTCCCTGCCAAGATTATTCCGTAGCTCGGACGAAAAAAAATGAGATGGGACTTGAAGGAAAAAAAGGGGTTCTTTTTTGGGATATTATAAGAGCCACAAAAATTATAAAACCTAAATACTTAATCCTTGAAAATGTCGATCGCCTCTTAAAATCACCATCAAAACAAAGGGGACGTGATTTTGCTATAATGCTTAAGGCCTTTGATGACCTTAATTATTCAGTCGAATGGCGAGTTATCAATGCAGCTGAATATGGACGTAGTCAGAGGCGAAGGAGAGTTTTCTTCTTCGTTTACCGAAATGATACGAGTTTTGCACAAAAAATTGATTCAGATTTCGAAAATACAGATAATGTATTCATTGAAAACAACTATGACAATTATATTTTCCACGATGGACTTTTTGCAAGTCAGTTTCCTGTCAAAAATTTAGCCGTAAAAGATCGCCGTGCCTTCTATGAGCTTCCTGAGGATATCGTCGAAGTTTCAGATAACTTTACAGGTCAAGTCTGGAATACTGGGATTATGAGGCACGGTAAGTATTATACAATTGAAACAGCAGCCGATTATGATGGGACAAGGCTTACCCTGGGTCATGTTCTTCAAGATGAGGTTGATGTTGCTGAAAAATACTATCTAACTGATTCTGAGAAATTAGAAAAATTCAAATACCTCAGAGGACCTAAAAAAATTGAAAGAACATCGGCCGATGGACATTCTTACATCTTTTCAGAAGGTGGAATGTCGCCTTATGATAGTGAAGAATTACCAGGACGTACCATGCTTACATCAGAAGGATCTGTAAATAGGTCAACACACCTAATTTACAGAAATAACCGCTACCGCCTTCTCACCCCAATCGAAGCTGAAGGCTTACAAGATTTCCCTAAAGATTGGACTGCACTAAAGAAGGATGCAAATGGACAAATAAAACCAGTAACCGACCGCATGCGTATGTTCTTTATGGGTAATGCTCTTGTGACAGAGATTGTTAAAAAAATTGGCGATTTTATAAAAGAAATAGACTAAATAAAAACTACCAAGTAATTTTGGTAGTTTTTATTAATTTTTACTATTATCATTCTCAAGGTTATTTTTTTTGATAAAGTATGAACTTATATCTTTTTTAATATAACGTTCAAACTCTTCAATACTTTCATAAGATTTATAAAATATATGCTTGTCTTTTTCTATTTTTCTCTGAAAATCGTTTACTTTATCTAATTGCTGCGTGTCAATTTTTGAAATCTTTTTTGGGATATCACAAAAATATATAAATACTTGTTTACCACTATTAATTGCATTTTCAAATTCTTCTACTGTTCCAGATTCATGAGAGCTAGTTGGGGTTCCAAAACGACTCCAAAAAATACAAATAAGTGCATCCGAATCATCAATGAATTGTTTGTTTAATAGTTTCTGCGGCTCCCCGCCACTTTCAGGATAGGCATCAGTAGACCAGTGCGATAATCGTAATCTTATATTGTATGTTTGCCCTATGTAAATATTAAAATCCTCTACAGCACTTTCAATTACCTTTTTCTCATCCTTAATATCATTAGGACAAGATAAAGTTATGTTATATTCACTAAAAATTTTAGGCATAAATTCCTCCTACATATGTATATTTGTAATATCTACCGTCTATTATATCCGTCAAAATATTAAAGATCAAGGACTTTACCTATAATATTAAAAAAAATAACACTATTTTATTCAATGGAATCCAATTGCATGCGTATGTTCTTTATGGGTAATGCTCTTGTGACAGAGATTGTTAAACAGATTGGCAATTTTATAAAAGAAATAGACTAAATAAAAACTACCAAATAATTTTGGTAGTTTTTATTTTACTTAACCTCCCACCCGTCATAAATACTCTTATCCAGGACAGGATTTCCTAAAATTTCATCTTTTACCTTCAGAACAAGAGGTGATGAATTATCTAAGGTTATCTGATCAAGGGGAAGCCATTTAATTGCCTGGGAGTCATTAAGACCATCTTCTACAAGGCGTGGAAGTGATTGTTGCGGGATGGCCTCATTAATTTTAAAATCGTAAAGGGCCATAATATGGTGGACGAAAAAATCGCCATTTTCAACCTTCACCATGGCATCATAGATTCTTGGGTTTGAGTAAGTTAAAAGGGTAAAGCCCGTTTCCTCCAAAATCTCCCTCATAAGGGTTTCCGTAAGCCCCTCGCCCGCCTCCTGACTGCCACCTGGAAGGTCAAAACGCCCCTTGTACGGACCCAAAGTCTTCTCGATACAAAGAAGGTCGCCCTTGCTATTAAAGGAAACCCCGTACACACCAAAATGACTAGTTTTTTTCATAAGATGCTCCTTTCTATATACCAATAAGTAGTTTGGTCTATTATATTTGAACTTACAAGTTTATTCAATTATTAGCCTAGCCAGGTAATAATTTACTTTTTTAAATTATTATTTTATAGTAAAAATAATAATAAATTTCAACTGGAGGAAAGTTATGAAAAAACGAAATCCATACTTACTGTTACCACTAATACTTTTAATCCTCACAGCCTGTTCCAAAGAGAAAAACGTCCAAATTGAAAGCTCCTCAAGTACATCTAGCAGCAGTGAAGTTGTTAGCGATAATATGGTAAGTACAGATAGTACAAATTCTAAGGATGATCCGCAAAAAGAAATTACTGATAAATTTGATACTCTACCTGTTACCGTGCGAATGATACTTTTTGCTAATACTGTGAGTTCTAGCATTAAAAATAATCCAGGTATTGATGGATATACACTAACTTATGCTATTGACGGCCAAGATGTTTACATCAATTTAACAAATGAATCTGATAGTTTTTCAGGAATGACTATTTACAAGTTATACATGGATGATAATGGGATAACTCCAGTTGATGGAGTCAATAAAAATCAATACCAAAATCAAGTAACTATACAAGACATAGATGTTACCAGGCACCTTTTTACCAAAGAGGAAATGTTAGATGATTATTACAGCGACCAGGTAAACTATGACAAGGCTGCTGGACATGTAGTTCAAGATATGAGTGGAGCTCTTAAAAAACAGTTTGACGAGATGATTTCACCCAACTCATTAGGAAAACAAGCTGAAAATATACCCCTGATTACTGGAGAGGAGGCCAACAAGACATTTGATGCCCTGCCTGTTGAAACTAGGATGCTTCTGTTTGCAAATACCGTTGATTCCCGCGTGAAAAATTACAAAGGAATGATGGGACTTGGAATGGTATATGTAGTGGATGCCAGCAATAACGTCTTCTTCCAAATTTCAAGTGGGGCTGGATCTGGACATCCTTATTTTCAGCTTGCTATGGATGATAGAGGTGTGACACCTGTGCTTGGTGTAGTAAATCAAAGTGCACAAAGTGGATATTCCTTCCTTGATGTAACCCGCCATCTTTTTACTAAAGAAGAGCTTCTTCGTGATTATATGACAGACAAGGAAAATTATGACACAGGATCTAAAAGAGTTCGAAGGGACACTAGTGGAACCTTTATTAATGCTTGCCAAAATGCTATTGATTACGCCAGGAAAAATTCTGGAAATAACTAAATAACTTAAACCCCATCATTAATAGTGATGGGGTTTTAATTGTAAAAAAGCCTTCTTAATATATTTGAGTCATCAAAAAAGCTTATCCAACTCCTTTGACAATTTATCCTTCAAAGCATTCAACTCTTCATCACTTGGTGTATTTGAATCGTCGTACATTTTCTCCATAGGGTACCACCAAACAGGGCCCTTTCCCTTATTGCCGTAATTTCCAATATCTCCAGAAATCCTTGGAAAAAGATGCCAATGAAGGTGGCTATCTCCATTACCCAGGAGTTCATAGTTCATTTTTTCAGCCTCAAAAGCCTTGTAAACAGCCTCCCCAACAAGAGACATCTCGTCTAAAAATTTCCTCCTAAATTCAGGATCTAGGTCAAAAAGTTCACTCTTATGATTCTTGCATAAAAAAATCGTATAGCCCCTGAAATACTGGCTGTCCCCCAAGACGACATAACCCGCCGTAAGCTCCCTTACGAAGTAAGGATTACTACCATCTTTTATCAGCTCTATCCTGTCGCATATCAAACACATATATCAATTCTCCATCTTCAAATTTGCATTATTATATCAAAAAAATATTTATAACTAAATTATTTACTTGGTTGGGAGCAAAAAAACACCCACCAAAGGTGGGTGTTTGAACATATATAATCCTGTGTCTTCTCGAGGAGAAGAACCAGCAATATTAACGTTTTGAGAATTGTGAAGCTTTACGAGCTTTCTTAAGACCTGGTTCGACTGATTGTTTTTGAATTCGCTTGAAAAAGCTTTAATGTCAACGAATTTAAGCTATACTATTAGCAAAAATTCCACTTTTTTTCAGATTGTTTGAAAGCAATGGTGTCAATTTCCAAAAAATTCGCGAGTCGAGATTGATCATTCAATACAACACCTATTATTTAGGTTTATTCGATTTTTGAAAAGAATCACACGCCGTCAGATAATCCTGCAACTCATCTGGAGTAGGGATAGCTTCTCCTAATCCTGCTGCTCTATCATGAACCCAATTGGAACAATTACTCATTCCATTTTCAACTTCTTGATATAAATCTTTTGTAAATAAAGCATTCTTTAACCTTTGTGTCTGAATTGCAGGGTGAAATCTTTGAACAGAGTTATTAAACAAAATCTCCTCAATCATCCGTTCCCAAGTTTCTCTAAGCTGCTCACACCATAGTTTGGCACTTTTTTCATACTCATCTTGTTTATCTATATTTCCAGATTGCAATAACTTATACGTTTTTTCTACATTTTGCAACTCATTTCTAAGATACGAAATCCTTTTCTTCACGGTCATTCCAATCCACGGTACATTATTCTGTACAAACCCCGCTTCATTTTGGAACTTTCTGAGCGTTGTAGTTTGATAAGAGACATTCTCCTTATCACAACACTGCTGAATACTTAATAGAAAAGTAATATCATGTGTAAATATAACAATTTGTTTGCACTTAGCTTCTTCGACAAGACGTCTTGAAATCGCTTCTCGCCTTTTGTAATCCAAAGAACTAACAGGATCATCAAAAACTAAGCAATTATTATTGGGGTTCAATTTCATTTCAGCCAGAAAATTGGCGAGAGCAATCGATCTTTGCTCACCTTCGCTCAATATTTCAATAGGTCTTTTACCTTGAACAGTCAATTTGCTAAGCGTAGTTCCTTTTCGTCCTCGTTGAACAATTTGTGCAGAAAAATTCGTCTGCAAATTTCTGCATTCCATCTTAAAATTATCAACATATTCTTGAGTAACGTATTTCTTAAATAACTTATTTTGAAATGCCGTGATTCTATTTGTTGAAGGGTTAACTCTTTGTGCCTTATCAATCCACCTCAACTTCAGAATGTAATTATTAATTTGAGGTAGCAAACCCTCTAACTTTTGAATATCATCATATTCTTCTTCAAATTTCTTTATTTCCTTCAATTCAAGAGCAACTTTCTCCTGATTTAATTCTGTAATCTTTTGGTTAAGTTGGTTGTAAATTTCATTAAAACTATCAGTGCTGATATCTTTACTCTTAATTTGAAAGTCTAAATTGTTAGAGCTCAGATTTTCCACTATATTATTTTTTATCTCTTCAAATTTTAGCTCCGCATCAAAAATTATTTGTAAATGACCTGGATATTCTTCCTTCAACCATTCTTCTAATTTCGAATCATTGACAATTAGCTTTGTATCTAATGATAAAAAGTCATCCGTTATTTTATCGATATTTTTGTTTGCTATACTTAAATTTTTTTCTGCTGCACTAGATAAAAACTTCCAATACTTATCAATTAGGTATACCTGTTCTAATGATTGACCACAAAAAATACAATGTTCAATTTCTTGTTCAATAGCTTTATAATATGTGTCAGCCGCCTGAATAAAATTTTTCCATTCGCTTGACCCAAGTAAATATATATTATCCTCTTTAAATTGCTTCAAACCTTCCTTATCACATATTTGCTCTAACTCCTCTTTTGATACCAATAACTCCCTTGTTTTTTGCAATCTATTCGAGGAAAACTTCTCATTTAATGTTTTAACTTTTTCTTCAAGTTGCTTCAAATTTGTTTTGTACTGATTATATTCGGCCACTTTCTTATTGACATTCAAGCCTAATAAAATTGCTTTTCTTTTCATTTTTTCTTTATAATCTATTTCTAGATTTTCCGATAGCGTTACTCTTTGTTTCAAATTGTTTAAGTCTGTGTCTTTGTTCAAAGATAACACTAATTCTCTTGTCGGCGTATTTTCCTTAAAATAAATAATAAACGGATTTTCACCTTGTAGTTTTTTTATATCCGTTTCCAGACTCTTCTTGACATATGCAAAACCAGTCATTAAATCCTCAAAAAATCTAAACTCTAAGGGTGCAAAACTAATTTCATTTTCTTTTGTCAAATCGTTCATAGCACTGACTGTGTCAAAAACTGCCACATCATTGAACAAAACTCTATTTTTTTCTTTTGGAAAATTTATAACGGACTGTTTTCCAGTTTGATCAGTAAAATGAAAATTGGCACTAATCTCTTCATTTGCATCACTATAAATATTAGAGATTATATTTTTATCTCCTCTAGATAAAAAAGCATTGTTTAGGAGTCTAGTATATCCTGACTTACCTGTTCCATTTTCTCCATAGATTAATGTGATTTGGCTACCCACACTTAGAGATTCCTTAGAGCTAAGCGCGTTTACGCCAGTTATGTTTGATACCCCATCCCATGTATAATTTTCAGCAGATTCACTTATATCTTTTTCTATTAAGAAAGGCAAATTTTCTTTTTGAAGAGGTTGTTTCACCAAATCAAATTCTTGCTTGAATAGTAAATATACTGTTTCTAATCCAGCATCATCTAAATTTCCATTCGCAAATATCAGGTTTCCTAAATGTTGTTGCCAATAAGGCTGTTTCTTAATCCATTCAACAATTTCATTGAGCATCCTAAACTTTCCTTTCTTAAAATAATAATCGCTTAACATAAATATTTACTACACTCATATGCCACCAAAACTGTTTATGATTTATTTTTTCTTTAGTCAGGGGAACTGCTTCATAGAAAATTTCCGACTAAATAAATGATTAGTCAGAATTACCCCCCTCCGAGATTTGTTGTCCTGTTAATGATGGCATATCCAATAAAACTAATACTTTAAACTCCCGTATACTTTATCCATAATTTCACAAATATTAATAAGTAATCATTTTTCACACTTAAAGAAATTATACCTCAAATATGGTTGTTATAGACAAATAAAAAGGAAATAGTATTCAAAATATCTATTATAGTTTTCTGCAATGATTTTACTCACGATAAAAATTTTGTTCCAACTCGTGAACAACTTACTACCCAAACCAATCCTCAACCTGATCAGCACTAACTTCCCCATACAACTTAATCAAAGCCGGCCGCAACGTCTGAATCGTCTCTATCAACTCTTCCCCACCAAACATCCCTGTAAATGATTTATCCGTCAATTCTTCGGACAGATTATTAATCAACTGGCCCGTCTGCTGATTATCCGCCAGTATATTGATTAATTTTCCAATCAAATATTGATCTTCAAATATACCATTCGAAGAAAAATCAAACTTGGCAACTTCTTCTTTGATTAGTTTTATCATAGTATCTTTGTCACCATAATTGAATTCTCCAGCTACATCCATAAATTCAAAGATATTAGTGGTGATTACTAAGATTGCTTCATCCTTTTTCGCCTGCAACAAATCATCCACAAAAGGCAAGCCATCTATTTCATTGGCTGCTAATTCCTGTAGCTCTTGTTTGATGAACGTCTGTTGTATCTCATAAAAAAGTCATCAATAAAGATTTCTTCTGGGTAGCCAACTTCATTCTCCCAACCAGAATTTTTGAAATCGCCAGTATAAAATTTGTCTTTGATTATTTGAACGATTTCTGGATGGTCTTTAAGAATTTCATATTGACCTTTTAATCGCAAATAATCTGCGATATATTCATCTATATCACCGTAATAAAACCACCCAACGGTTTTTCTGCTGATACTAGATAATTGCTTGATTACAACGATTGGCGCCAATGTGTATCCCTGAACGTAGGCACTGATCGTTGGCTTCTTTAATCCAAGGCGATTCCCTAACTCTGTAAAAGAAAGATTCATCGACTCCTTGATTTCTTTGATTCGCTGGCCAACCTTGACTTTATCTGGCTGCAATAATTCAAACATCTGCTGATTCCTCCATGTCGTTTCTTCCATTGTATCACCCGTATAAATTTTCGTATATATTTTTTCGCCATTTTCTATTGACACCGTATAAAAAGTCGTATATTAAAGGAAAGCTATATTATGGGAATCAAAATTACCGACCTAGAGTTACCAAAAAGTAAACTAGAATCAGAATATCTAGTCGTTAGTGTTGCAAGATGGCAAAAGGAGGGCGAAATCTTAAGCTGGAGCTATGAGTGTATTTTAACGAAAGTACGTTATGAAAAAATCTCAGTAAAAGTAGCGACTACCGCAGAAGCACCAATAATTTCAAATGATGAATTAGCACAACGAGGGTTATCCACAATTACTTTTGACAATTCAGCAATCAGACCATGGGCGCAAGTGAATGGACGTTTCATTAACTATGGATTATCAGCCACTGCTGACTCTGTAAAGCTCGTAAACAAAAAAGGCGAAAACACTCCCACCCACTAATTTCACTGCTCGCTTGTAGAAAAATTTAGGCGGAGCTGGCTGGGCACCAAGCCTAAAGCCGGTTTCGGCGTTAAGAATTCTTCTGCAAGCGAGCGGTTTGGAAAGACCGCGCAGCAGGATTTTCTCTTAACTTTATTTATAGACCAACATCAGGAGAAAAGTGTCTGCTTATCTCATCGGTCATTGACAACTGAACAGTTATCTAGGAGTGATGGTCTTTGAAAGCCTACAATCAAAAAATCATTGAAACTCCCACGTACACAGAAATTTATGAATATGAAGCAATTATTACTCCTAAACAAAAAACGAAAAAAATGGATTTCGATTCTGAACGAAGACAAGAACTGAAATGGTTATATGAAGATATTGACGAAATGGAAAATACTATAACTACTTATGAATTACCCTACCTGCTTACTAGAGAACAAGCTTCTCAGTTCTTAGGGATTAATCCAAAATCTTTTGATAAATTCGTTCGCGCAAACGATGAGTTAGAACGTTTTATGATTGGGAGACAAGAGCGCTACACTGTTACTTCCCTCATCAACTTTATTAAGACGCACTCTATCTAGCTAAAAAATCGTATGATGGTTTATTAGATACTTTGCGCCATGTAGAATTGGCAATGTATTCAACTAGCATTTATCAACCATCTTTCAGTGAAATGATTTGTTATAAATGCCTAGTATAATTAAACGTGGTAACTCATACAGATCTCAGATTTCACTTTACAACCATGGTCAACATAAGAAATTGACAAAATCATTTGGCACTAAGAAAGATGCAACTCGCTGGGCCTTAGAAAATGAATTAGAGAAAGGAAATGGAAAACAGTTAGCAGAACGTACAACAACTTTTGCTGATTTCTTTGAAAACTGGATTTACATCATAAAGAAAAATGACGTAAAAGAAACAACTTTTCAAAATTATCAAAGAACTTCTCAAGTAGTGAAGAAATTATTTGGCGATATACAGTTAAAGGATTTGAATGATATTGTAGTTCAACGAAAAATAGATAAGTATGCAGAAACCTACTCTCGAAAAACTACTCATGAAGTATTATTGAAAATCAAAACAGCACTACGCGATGCTTATGCTCGTGGCTATCTTGCTACCGATTTTGCTAATTTAGTCAAAACACGAGGAAAGGTTCTAGATAAGAGAAACCGTGCGCTCTCCATTACAGAATTTAAGAAATTACATACTTACGTCATTAGTCATCCAGAAAAAGAGTTTAACGTCCTTGTACTTCTTGCCTTAGAGACTGGCATGGGACGTGGAGAACTCTTAGGTATACGCCCAGAAGACCTCTTTGAATATGGCATTCATGTCAGGTGCTCTCTTAGTCCAACTTCTGAAGATACTTCTTTAAAAACCAAAAACTCAAAACGAGATATTTCCATTAATCAAGAAGTATACGATGTTCTAAATTCTCTCCCAGTTAAGTATAATGGATATTTTTTTGATTCTGACGGCTTTCAACAATCTGCTAAACTTGCCAGATTGCTGAAAAAACTAGATATCCAAAAAACTACCTTCCATGGCTTAATAGACACACATGCTTCTTTTCTATTTTCACAAGATATTGATATCGCCTATGTTTCAAAACGCTTGGGACATATCAATATCCAAACAACACAAAACTATTATCTTGAATTGATGCCAGAAAAAAAGCACCAGCAAGATGCCGATGCTTTAAATCTCTTAAGTTCTTTGTCAAATTGATAATTTGAACCAACTTGAACCAAAAAGTCCTTGTAAACGTTGATACAATAAGGAATTGATTAACGTTTTGAGAATTGTGAAGCTTTACGAGCTTTCTTAAGACCTGGTTTCTTACGTTCAACCATACGAGCGTCACGTGTAAGAAGTCCAGCACGTTTAAGTTCTGAACGGAAGTCAGGGTCAACTTCAAGAAGAGCACGTGCGATACCGTGACGGATAGCACCAGATTGTCCAGCATATCCTCCACCGTTAACGTTAACTAAAACGTCGTATGCACCAACAGTTTGAGTAACACCAAATGGTTGGTTGATTACTAAACGTAGGTCAGCATGTGGAATGTATTCTTCAACAGGTTTTTTGTTTACTGTGATTTTACCAGTACCAGGTACTAAACGTACACGAGCTACTGAGTTTTTACGGCGTCCTGTGCCGAGATATTGTACTTGTGCCAATGTTCAGCCCTCCTTAAATTAAGCCTGTGATATCAAGCACTTCTGGGTTTTGTGCTTGGTGGTTGTGTTCGCTACCTGCATACACTTTAAGTTTCATACCTTGAGCACGTCCTAGAGTGTTGTGTGGAAGCATACCTTTTACAGAAGTTTCGATTAGGCGAGTTGGTTTGTTTTCGCGTAATTCACCTGCTGTAGTTGATTTAAGACCACCTGGGTACATTGAGTGACGGTAGTAGATCTTATCAGTTGCTTTTTTACCAGTAAGTTTGATTTTTTCAGCATTGATAACGATAACGAAATCACCTGTGTCAGTGTGTGGTGTAAATGTTGGTTTGTTTTTTCCGCGTAAGATGCTTGCAACAACTGCTGAAAGGCGTCCTAGAGGTACATCAGTTGCGTCAACAACGTACCATTTGCGCTCAACTTCACCTGGCTTAGCCATGTATGTAGTTTTGTTCATGATATCTCCTATTATTTTCTGTCTTTGTTTACGTGTGTGCCGTTCCTTGCACTTATTATTTTTCGGTTTCCGGGGCCAAAAAATGGTGGTAAACAATACCGCTTATTATCTTACCTTAATTTTGAAGCTTCGTCAAGGGCTTTTACTTGAAAAGAATAAAATAAAAAGGAGAAAGCTCCTTTTTACTTGGAATATTTTACAGGCTCCAAACTGATTCTAAAACATTAGTTTGATCACGATCTGGTCCCACTGAGAAGGTTGAAATGCGAACTTGAACAAGCTCACCAACACGTCTCACATAGTTACGGGCATTTTCTGGTAGCTCATCAAGGGTACGAACACCTGTAATGTCCTCTTCCCATCCTGGAAGGGTCTCGTAAATAGGTTTACAACGTTGTAAATCTTTAAGGCTTGCTGGATAGTGGTCAATCCTTACACCATCAAGCTCATAGGCCACACAAATTTTAACTTCTGGTAAACCACTTAAAACGTCAATTGAGTTAAGTGAAAGGTTGGTAATTCCAGATACACGGCGTGAATGACGCATAACAACAGAGTCAAACCATCCCACACGACGCGGACGTCCTGTTGTTGTTCCGTACTCATGACCAATTTCACGGATACGCTCACCTGTCTCATCAAAAAGCTCAGTTGGGAATGGTCCATCACCTACACGGCTAGTGTATGCTTTACACACTCCGACAACCTTGTTAATTTTTGAAGGACCAACACCCGAACCAATCGTAACACCACCAGCTACAGGATTTGATGAAGTAACAAATGGGTAAGTACCTTGGTCAATATCAAGCATAACCCCTTGAGCTCCTTCGAAAAGAACACGTTTACCACTGTCAAGGGCATCATTTAAGATAACTGATGTATCAGTCACATATTTTTTGATTTGTTGACCATATTCATAGTACTCTTCAAAGATTTCATCAAAATCAAGGGCTTCTGAATCATACATTTTCTCAAAAAGACGGTTCTTCTCTTCAAGGTTAGACTTCAAGCGTTCCTCAAAGATTTCACGGTCAAGGAGGTCTGCGATACGGATACCCACACGTGCTGCCTTATCCATGTAAGCTGGACCAATCCCTTTGATTGTTGTCCCAATCTTATTATCTCCCTTAGCATCTTCTTGCAGCTGGTCAAGTTTGATGTGGTATGGCAAGATTACATGAGCACGGTCAGAAATACGAAGATTGTCTGTCGTCACATTATTTTCATGTAAATAAGCAATCTCCTTAACTAATGATTTTGGATTTACTACCACACCATTTCCGATAACAGAAATTTTTTCTGGGAAAAAGATTCCTGATGGAATTAAATGAAGCTTGTATTTGAAGCCGTCGATAACAATCGTATGTCCGGCATTATCTCCACCCTGATAGCGTGCGATTACCTCTGCATTCGCACTTAAAAAATCGGTAATTTTTCCCTTACCTTCATCCCCCCACTGGGTACCTACAACAACAACTGATGGCATATTTATCTCCCTAATTCTTACTTAGTTACAGTTTATTATATCAAAAAAAGCCATATCTTTCTTATCATTTTAGTCAAAAAGATTAAATCAATGTTGATTTCAGGTAAAAGTAGCCAAAATGTGTTAGAATACCTTGTAATAATCTTACAAGTAAGGAGATTAATCATGGATAAAATAATTAAAACAATATCAGACAATGGACACTTTCGGGCCTTTATTTTAGACGCCACAGAAACTGTTCAAGTGGCTCAAAAAATACATCAAACATGGCCTACCTCAACTGTGGCCCTAGGTCGTACCCTAATTTCAGCTCTAATTCTTGGAGCCAACCAAAAGGGAAAAGACAAGATTACTCTGCGTATCTTGCCTGACAGTGAGGTCGTAGGACCAATTATTGCCATAGCTGACGCCCATGGTCATGTTAAAGGCTATATGAAGAACACTGAGATTGACTATAAGAAAAATTCAACTGGTGAGGTTATTGTGGGACCAATTCTTGCCCCAGGCTGGTTTGCCGTTGTAAAAGATATGGGACTTAAAAATCCCTATACTGGGCAGGTACCACTTGTTACTGGAGAAATTGGTGAGGACTTGGCCTACTACTTTACCGTAAGTGAGCAAACTCCAAGTGCTGTCGGCCTAAATGTTCTTCTTAATGAAGACGGAAGCGTTAAGGTTGCAGGTGGTTTTCTCCTCCAAGTTATGCCAGATGCAACAGAAGATGAGATTACGCGTTTTGAAGAACATGTTCAAAAAATGCCTGCCATTTCAACTATTCTTGAAGAAGATGATCCATTTACCTCAATGCTTACTGCCATTTACGGAAGTGATGCCTACAAGATTCTTGACGAAAGTCCCCTGACTTATCAATGCGACTGCTCACGCGAGCGTTTCGCTGATGGTCTTGCAAGTCTTGGTCGCGTAGAACTTGAAGCTCTGATTGAAGAAGACCACGGGGCAGACGTCACCTGCCAGTTCTGTAATAAACACTATGAATTCACTGAAGAAGACCTAAAGGAGATTATCAATGCAAATGGATAGTAAATACAACTCACCCTGGAAAATAGGAGATGTTGAAATCCCCAACCGGGTTGTTGTAGCCCCAATGGCTGGAATTTCCAACAAGGCCTTCAGGATGACTGCCAAGGAATTTGGAGCTGGTCTTGTCGTTGTTGAAATGATTTCAGACAAGGGTATCCAACACCGCAATAAGAAAACTCTTTCCATGCTTGAAATGGATGAAAAAGAACATCCTATCAGCCTGCAAATTTTTGGTGGTGACAAGGAAACTCTTGTTGAAGCTGCTAAATTCGTTCAAGAAAATACTCCAGTTGATATGATTGATATTAATATGGGTTGTCCCGTACCCAAGGTGACAAAGGCTGAAGCAGGTGCCCGCTGGCTCCTTGATCCAAATAAGGTCCATGAGATGGTATCAGCAGTGACAAGTGCTGTCGATATTCCTGTAACTGTCAAAATGCGGACAGGCTGGGACACTGACCACCTCTATGCTGTCGAAAATGCTCTAGCAGCTGAAGCTGCTGGTGCCTCAGCCCTTGCCATGCACGGAAGAACAAGAGTTCAAATGTATGAAGGGCATGCTGATTGGGATATTTTAGCCAAGGTGGCTGACAAATTAACCATTCCTTTCATGGGAAATGGCGACGTTCGCACACCTGAGGAGGCTAAAAAAATGATTGATGAGGTTGGCTGTGACGCCGTTATGATTGGGCGTGCGGCCCTTGGTAACCCTTGGATGCTCCACAGGACCAACCACTACCTTAAGACTGGAGAGCTCTTAGAAGAGCCACCTGTTGAAGAAAAAATCAATATTGCAAGACTTCATTTGAGTCGATTGATTGACCTGAAGGGTGAAGATATCGGTTCCCGTGAGTTCCGCCAGCATGCGGCTTACTACCTAAAAGGTGCCCCCCGTGCTGCCAAGGTCAAGGTTGCCATCAATCAGGCTGAAAGCCAAGCTGAAATCAACCAAATCTTTGATGATTACTTACAAGCCATTAAATAAAAAAAGAAGTCCTCGGGACTTCTTTTTTTCTATAATATTGGACTTAAAAGCCTTGAGAAATTTTGTCTAAACCTCAACCAGAGGGACTGATTGGCGATAATCTCATCCGTTAAAAGCTCAGACTTCTTAATGTCATTTTTAAAGGTCTCAGCCATCTGCCTAGCAATATCCTCATCATAGCAAAAGGCACTCATCTCAAAATTAAGCTCGTAGCTTCTAATATCTTGATTACTGGTCCCAAAAACACCCAGCTTATCATCTGTTACCAAGGTCTTAGAATGAATAAAACCATTGGTATAGTTGTAAATTTTTACCCCGTGTTTATGGAGGAAGTTGGCATAGTACTGGGTTGCCCTAAAAATAAAAGGGTGATCTGGCATGTCAGGAATCATAATTCTTACATCAACCCCTGATTTGGCAGCAGAAACGAGGGCTGTAATCATGGGATCATCTGGTATCAAATAAGGAGATTGAATCCAAATATAATCTTCTGCATCCATAATCATCTTGATAAATCCTGTCCTTAAAACCTTACTTGGATTTTCTGGCCCATTTGACACAATCTGAACGTCAACATCTCCTGTTCCTTCCTTGGGAACCACAAAATACTGATCAAGCCTTTTAAGCTTATCCTCAGGCCTTTTGACTGACACATTCCAGTCACGAATAAAGGTTTCCTGGAGACCAAAGGCCCCAGTCCCCGTAATCCTTCCGTGAGTATCCCGCCAAAAACCAAATTTTTTACTCCCATAAATATACTGGTCTCCCACATTAAAACCACCAGTCCAACCAATTTGGCCATCAATGACTACTATTTTGCGGTGGAGGTGGTAGTTAAGCCTAGTATTTCTAAGGACGTCCCGAGCGGTAATAAAGGGAATTACCTTACCTCCTGCCTCTTCAAGGGGTTTAAAGAAACTTCTCCTTGTATGCCCTCCCCAGGGGTCATAAATCACTCTGACCTCCACACCTTCACGGGCCTTATCAATCAGATGGTCCCTAAAGATTGTTCCGATTTTATCGGGGAAAAAAGCATAGTACTCAACGTGCACACTACTTTTGGCGCGTCTTATATCCTCAAAAAGAGCCTTAAACTTTGACTGACCGTCCAAGAAGAATTTAACGTCATTACCTCGGCACAAGGGAGTTCGCTCTACATTGTTGAAGTACCGTTTCAGCTGACGCTCCTGAGGATTCATCTCCTTCTTCTTAAACTTACTATTATTTTGTGCAATCTTGGCTGCGATATGACTTAAGTCTTCCCTATTTTCATCCTCAAACCTGTGGACTGTTGTTTTATCAATCCCCCGGCCTAGAAAAAGGTAGGTGAAAAAGCCGATACCGGGTAGAAAAACAAGAACCATGAGCCAGGCAAAGATACTTGCGATCGATCTTGGCTTTCTAAAAATGGTAATAATTGCAAGAATCGAATTAATGGTAATTAGTGCCGTTATAATACTTAAAAATGTCGAAAAAGACATATCATCCCCCTTTTAAAATAATTTTCTAAACTCTTCCTTTTATTATAACAGATTCCCCTTAATTAAAGGCAAGTAAGCTTAATAAGGCTAGAAAAAAAGGGGCAAGCCCCTTTTATTTGCCTTCTTCTTAATCTTTTTCTTCTTCCTTGGCACGCCTTACAACTTCACGCTCTTCATGTTTTTCTTTTTTACGGGCGGTTTCTTCAGCCACATGTTTACGATTAATATCAATTGTTGTTTCTTCATGTCTTTTTTCCTTAGCACGGTCAAAAGATTCACGGTTTTCCTTTAGTCCATCACGTAATGTTTCCATGGTAGAGCCTCCATTAAATTATTTTTACTATAATTGAAGTGTATTACTAAATCAGAAAACTGTCAAAAATAAGGTTCTATTTTTATGGATTAATGACTATTTAATTCTCTTTTGATATTAAAAAATAGGAAAAATTCTCAATGCAAGATGGCCTCACGAGCTTCCTTCAAACTAGAAATCCTATCAAGGGAACTTCTCGTCAACAAATAGACCTCATCACTGATATCAAAAACCTCAGATAGATTATGGGAGGTGAAAAGGATTATCTTACTTTAAGTATACATTTATTAAAGTAGTTCTGGATAAAATTTATTATAAATATATTCCACATTCGGTACAGTATGCAAACCTTCTCGTGGAAGTTGAAGAATTTCGCAATACAGTATATAAGGTGCGATAGACAATGGTAAATCTTTAATCCTCTCAAATTCCTTAAGAGTCCAGTTATTCTGGTCTGCTCTGGTAGAAAGACGTTCAATTTTTCCCTTAATAGAATTGGCAGCTTGTGCAGAAGATACCCCTGCACTTACTTTATAGGCTAATGCGTCTCTGCTAGCAGACCAAATAAAATAAAACACGTCACTTAATGTCCAGCGTTCTAAAAGATTTTTGAACATAGCTATGGTTTTTTCCCCTGGATTTATTCCTGCCCCTGCATCTAAACCCAATTCTTTGCATTTATATTTGAAATATTCGATAGCTTCATCAAGAACTGCATTTTTCCAAAGGGAATATAAATCCTGAACATTATCATATGCAATTTGCTGAACTATTGGGTTCATTAAATTGTCATGAAAACATTCCCCTCTAAAATATTTTCCCCAATTAGGGTAAAGGAACCGATGCTTCGACACCGATTCGAAAGCCGTTCTCAACTTCCAGTTTACACTTTTGATAAAAAAACTTTTAACTTGTAATACTCCATCTTGCCTTTTATAGGAAAATGCTGAAATTGGACTACTCGAATCGACAGTAATGAAATCTTGCTCCCAGAGCCTATCTATAACTTCTAGCTCCTTACTAAAATCATTATAAATTCTATCCTCGATACTTACATCTCTTGAATCAAATGACTCCACATAAGTCATATCACTTGACCATGATGTCCTTAACCAGGAAATCATGTCTATGTAATCACCAATGCATAAATCATCAAGTTCGAAGGTTGGAATTGAAGGTTCTATATTTTTTACAGCAATATACTTTTCATCCAACAAACGATTCCTTTCAGCTACACAGTACATACACGTACATGATGATTCCTCTATATGACCACAATTTTTACATCTTCCTATAACATCATTAAAACTCAATTTAGATGATGGCTCTATTTTTCCTAATTTATAAATTAATGAAGTCTTTGATGGAAAAGATCCCAATAGTTCTTCATCACAACGGCTACAATTCCAACCCGAAGGAAAATTCACTTTTGAGAATAATAAATAAAATCTATCAACTATGCCATATTCTTGAGATAAGCAATTACTTTCTTTCCCTTCTATATACCAATCAAAAAGCAAGCTTTTAACATCAAACAGAGATAGAGGTTCCAATTCTACGGGTATATTTTTTATATTATCTATTGCTTCTTCGAATGTTATATCTTTCACGTCGATATCCTCCAAAATAATTCTATAATTTAAATATAATATTAATAACAACTAAATACAAAAAAAACCCAGCTAACTGAGATTTTACGATGCCCCCTGCAGGATTCGAACCTGCGACCCATGGATTAAGAGTCCACTGCTCTACCAACTGAGCTAAGGAGGCTTGATAAATATTTAATTTACTATGTTATTATAGCACTTGAAATATAAATTTCAAGAATTTTTTATAAAAAACAAGGCACTGATTGAATGCCGGATACTAACCCGTGTATTGAACCCGCCTAATAGACAAGGTGGGCTTCTTGCTCTTACTAAAGTCGCTCCCGGATGTACGGTATGCATACTGTAAGATGTCGTCGAATCCCTAAGCAATACGATTTAGTCGGTCAAAAAAGATGAGTTAGTTCGTACATTCCAGTACCTCTTCTATGCCTATATACTACCACTAAATCTATTTCATTTCAAGAATTTGACTATTTAATATACTCCTTTTTAAACAGAAAAGACAAAATCCTCTTTATTATAAACCTTTTTTAAAAAAAATAAAAAAAATTTAAAAAAAGACTTTACAAAATCCAAAAAGATTGTATAATAAGAAAGTACCGTTGAGGAAACGAAACGGTGTAAAGATTTGGTCCGTTGGTCAAGGGGTTAAGACACCGCCTTTTCACGGCGGTAACACGGGTTCGAATCCCGTACGGACTATCTTATAAACTCCAACTTCGGTTGGGGTTTTTTTGTTATTCTCATTAATTGAAAAGGCAACAAGAATAAATTGTTGAATTTTTCTGAAAATACTGATAAAATTTCTCTAAAATACCTAGCAAGGAGTTCTTATGGATTTAAGTAATCGTTTCAATCAAAATTTAGATAAAATCGCTGTTTCAGAAATCAGACAATTCGACCAAGAGGTCTCAAAAATTCCTGGAATTATAAAATTAACCTTGGGTGAGCCTGATTTTAATACCCCAGATGATGTCAAGAAAAAGGCCATTCAGGCCATTAACGACAATCACAGTCACTACACTGGCATGAGCGGTCTACTTAAGCTTCGCGAGGCCATCTCTACCTTTATGAAGGAAAAATATAATTTAAACTATTCCTTTGAAGATGAAATTTTAGTCACTGTAGGTGCTACAGAGGCCCTCTCAGCAAGTCTTTTATCAATTTTGGTCCAAGGTGACAAGGTCTTAATCCCTGCTCCCAATTATCCAGGCTATGAACCCATCATCACCTTAGCTGGCGGCCAAGTTGTACCTATTGATACAAGGCCTCAAAATTTTGTTCTAACCCCTGAAGTTCTTGAAAAGGCCCTTGATGACAACAAGGGTGAGGTTAAGGCAATCATCCTTAACTATCCTGCAAACCCTACTGGCATGACCTATTCAAGAAAACAAATCGAAGAATTTGCTCAAGTACTTAAGAAGCACGAGATTTTTGTTATTAGTGATGAAGTCTATGCCGAGCTTAATTACACGGGTCAAAGTCATGTTTCAATCGGAGAATTCTTGCCCGATCAAACAATTGTCATTAACGGGCTTTCAAAATCTCACGCCATGACTGGCTGGAGGATTGGCTTTATCCTAGCCCAAAGAAATCTAACCAGGGAACTTGTCAAAACCCACCAGTATTTGGTGACAGCTGCTACTACAAATGCCCAGTATGCAGCCATTGAAGCCTTAACTGGCGGAAAAAATGATGCTAAACCCATGGTTGAACAATATATTAAAAGGCGAGACTACATCATGGATAAGATGCAAAAGATGAACTTTGAAATCATTAAGCCTGATGGTGCCTTCTATATCTTTGCAAAGATTCCTGCAGGTTTTGAGCAAAACTCTTTCAATTTCCTGATTGATTTTGCCCAGAAAAAACAAGTGGCCTTTATCCCTGGAAGTGCCTTTGGTGAACTCGGTGAAGGATACATCAGAATCAGCTATGCTGCTAGTATGGAAGCCATTAAGACTGCCATGACACGACTTGAAGAATATATCAAAGAAGAAGGCAAGTAATAGATCAATTGAGGTAATTTTATGAAAGAAGATCGGTGTCAGGCTCTGGTTTTATATACTAGAAACTACCGGGAAAAGGATAAACTGGCCAAGATATTTACCGCTGATTTTGGCAAGAGGATGTTTTTTATTAAAAATGCCCCCAAGTCTAAGATTAACGGTGCCCTCCAACCTGCCTGCGAATCGGAGATGATTTTACAAATCAACGGCAATGGTTTCTCCTTCATCAAAGACCTCAGCCATCCAAATTTTCATAAAAAGATAGCAGAAGATATCTTCTTAAATGCCCATACAACCTATATGATGGCTCTTGCCGACGCAGCTCTCCCTGACAATCAAGTTGACAAACCCCTTTACAAGTTTTTAACTAGAAGCATTGATCTGATTGAAGGGGGATTTGACCCAGAAATCATTACAAATATCTTTGAAATTCAGCTCCTACCTCACTTTGGAATCGAGCTTAACTTTTCAGAATGTGCCTTCTGTCATAGGCGAGACCTTCCCCTTGATTTTTCCTTTAAATACAGCGGGGCCCTTTGTCCCAATCATTTTTTTGAAGATGAAAGACGGAGTCACCTGGATCCTAATGTTTTATATTTTGTAAACATCTTTACAAGGGTTGATCTTGATAAACTAGAAAGTATTAGCCTTAAGCCAGAGCTTAAAAAGAAAATTCGGGAGTTTGTAAATGAACTTTATGACGAGTATGTAGGACTTCACTTGAAATCAAAAAAATTTCTTGATGAAATGGACAAGTGGTTTAATATCATGAAAGATTAAAAACTAGCTTTACATGAATGTAAAGCTAGTTTTTACTGTATTATAGCTAGATTGTAGCTGGCGGCAAACTGTCAGCCTATTGACAGGCTACTGTCCTATTATTTAAGTCTTAAAAATTGTACAATTGTCTCAATAAATCAAGGAGGATTTTTAAATTGAAAAATAAGACAACCATAGCCCAACTAAGGAAGGGGCAAGGACTAACCCAAGAAGCCTTGGCTGAAAAAAGTGGTCTTAGTATCAGGACCATTCAACGCCTAGAAGGTGGAGATGATGCAAGCCTTGAAACCCTAAAGTCAGTAGCTCGTGCCCTAGATGTTGAAATTATTGATTTATTCGAGCAAGATGAGGGGCAAAATAAAAACCAAGAACTTGAAGAATACTCACAAAATTTTTCCAAGCAAATGCTTCAAAGGGAGGGAGAAGATAAGCTTTTTGATATTTTAAAACTTCTTTTATTCGTCCTTATGCTTGGACTTGGAGCTTCTTTATCCTTTATTAATAATAATCTTCTTCAAATATTTAGTGCTCTTTTCTGGTTATTTGCCTTCTTAGCTCTCTGGCCCCTCTTAAAATATATCAGACTAAGCTTGTGGCAACCACGACTGGATAGAAAATATCCTTTAACAGTGGGACACTACAAGTCCAGCAAGCAGGCTAAAAGTGATAAATTTCTCTGGTGGAAAGATGATATTGCCCGCCCAATTATGCTAATCTTCTGGGGTATCATTACTCCCTTAATTTGGACCTTAGCATATGTATTTCACCTTTTTTAATAACTGTAAATCTATGTAAATTTACATATATAACTCCTTATTATATAAGCATTTAGAATGTAAAGTGTAAAGTAAAAAAGAGCAATTCTGCTCTTTTTTACTTTATTTGAAATAGTTAATTCCCATGGCATTTTTAGCTTGGTCAAGAGTAACTGCAGCAACAGCACGTGCTTTTTCACTACCTTCTTTAAGCATCTGATAGACCGCTCCCATGTCCTTAGCATATTCAAGACGACGTTCACGGATGGGTGAAAGTTCACGGTCAAGAATATCCAGTAGATAACGTTTGGTCTTAACATCACCAAGACCTCCAGCTGCATAATGGGCCTTCATCTCAGCAATAGTTTCTGCATCTTCTGGACGACCAAAAACATCAAGATAGTGGAAGACCATGTTTCCTTCAATCTGTCCTGGATCCTCAACACGAATGTGGTTGGGGTCAGTGTACATGCTCATAACCTTTTTCTTGAGCGTATCCATGTCATCAGATAAATAAATCCCATTATTTAAGGACTTAGACATTTTGGCATTCCCATCGAGGCCTGGAAGGCGGCCAGCACTTTCATGTTCTGGATAAATTCCCTCTGGTTCTACCAGAACGTCAGTATTATAGGCATTATTAAAGGCACGAACCAGCTCACGGGTTTGCTCAATCATTGGCTTTTGGTCAGTCCCAACTGGTACTAAATTGGCCTTAAAGGCTGTAATATCTGCCGCCTGAGAAACTGGATACACAAGGAAACCTGCTGGAATGCTTTCTCCAAAGCCCTTTTGGGCGATTTCAGATTTGACTGTGGGATTTCTCTCAAGACGAGCCACACTTACAAGATTCATATAGTACATGGTAAGTTCAGCAAGCTCAGGAATCTGGCTTTGAATGAAGATGGTTGACTTTTTAGGGTCAAGACCTGCAGCCAGGTAGTCAAGTGCTACTTCACCAATACTTTCAATAATTTTTTTAGGGTCTTTTGCATGATCAGTTAGGGCTTGTAAATCAGCCAAAAAGACGAACAAATCGTATTTATCTTGATCTTGAAGGATTACGCGGTTTTTAAGTGATCCAACATAATGTCCGATGTGAAGCTTTCCAGTGGGTCTATCACCCGTTAGAATAATTTCTTTCATTTTTTCTCCTTTAATAATATAAAAAGCCCACAGACACAAGTCTGCGGGCGAATGTATTCGCGGTACCACCACAATTTAGGCAGATTCTGCCTCTCAAGTCGTCAGATAACGACTGCCTGATAACGGTGGTGGCCGTGATTTTTATTTTTTCAAATCAATCATACTAGGGTCCATTCGCAATCTTCCTGGTATTGGCTTGCACTCACCGCCAACTCCCTGAAACCATTTCAAAGGCTACTCTTCCCTAACGAAATTATATATTTAATTTAGATTATCGTCAACAAAGTCAAATTTGTAAAATTTTTGCCAAAAGATTCACCGTATCCTGATTGTGAGGCAAGATAGAGTGGTGACTCTTAAAGCCTGATAAACTTATCTGTGTAAAATTCGCCACTCTTTTGTAAAAGACATCTATGGCTGAATAAGCACTGTGAGGCTTGACCAGGCTATCATCAAGTCCTACAATCGTGTAAACATTCATGTATCTTGGAAGCTTCTTTTTACCAGCTATCAAATTAATGAGCATGGGGGATTTACGACCGCGTCCGTGATTAAGATTGAAGGGGCTGCCGATTGTCACCAGGTTGTTGATTTTTTTATGATACTTATTAAAATATTTTTCCAAGAAAATAGTCCAATTGAGACCTCCATTGGAATGACCAATGGCATTAAATTCATGAAAATTATACTTGCTTGACAAATAGGCAAAGGCTGAATCCAAAAGTTCAGCCTGTTTTTGTATATTTTTATGCCCATCCCGATTATCATCAAAGGAAATTACAATATAACCTCGATAAGATCCCGTACAGGAAATAACATGATCTGCATTTATCTTAAGCTTCAAAACATCCTTAGGATTAATGCCAAGCATTTTAAAGGTCAAATCAAAACGATTTTTTCCAGCACTGCTTCCAGGAATAAAAATCGCTGGATTAGCCAAAGGAGATTTTTCTTCTGCTTCTTTATCTAAAAATAGATTTTTCAACAAACGCATCTGTCCCTCCGCCAATCTCTTATTTGATTAATTTTCCTTAAAGTCTGTAATATCTGCTGGGTCCATGGTTGCCCAATTTTTTGAAAGAAACTCTGTATTATTTAGATTATAGGTTGATTTTCCAGTGCTTCCTGTCAAGAAGGGGTTGATATAGGTATCTAAATCAAGCCAACCCCGCCAACCAATATGAATGGTATCCTGCATGTAATATTCATTTACACCAGCATGGGATAAGTCAGCAATATGGGTAAAGCCTTGTGACTCTAACTGATACTTGATTTTCTTAACAGTTGCTTGGTACATTTCAGGGCGAAGACCTGTGTAGTCAATCCACTTTTGATTAATGGGTGGAATTACAAAGAGGACTTCGACATTATTTTTAGCAAATTCATTTAAAACCAACTGGAAGTCGTTGTATTCAACTGACTTTGTATAGTCAAAGCCTGCCTGAGTACCCTTAAGTTTACCGACACTTTCCCTCAGACGCTCATTATAAAAGCTATTCTTAATGCCAAAATTATTATTGGTCGTATTGGCCTTAGCTTCCTTAATAGCTAGTTGATCCAAGACATTATAGTCATAAGTATCGGGAAGATCAGCCTCTCTTGGAAGAATCTTCTTGTCATAATTATCCGTCATATCGAAATGAGAAAAAAGTAAATCCTCATTGGCCAAGATATTTTCTTCAAAGACACTCTTCTTCTTTTGCAAATCAGAAAGTGGCTTTCCGTCAGCTATCTGCTTGAAGAGACCACCATTTTGAATATCCATCTCAAGGTATCTTTTGGCTGCATAAATATCTTCTTGCGAAGCTGTTGCATTATTTAAAAATGATATTCCTTGAAGTTTTGAGTAAAAGGTCTGAAAGGCTGCCTTACTTTGACTTTTGGGATCAAACCACTGGGGACTAATACTAAAGACAACCTTTTTACCGGCTAAATCTTTAATTATTGGCTGCATGGCTGAATATTGGGCAAAAGACTGGGTTCCCATATATCCTAGAAGGAAGGGGGTGTAGTCTCTTTTATACTTGTCTGCAAGAACAGATGGGTGAAAGGAGTCAAAACGTGTCAACTCACTTGAACCCATGAAGGGAACATAGTTTTTACTTTCGTCTGTGAAGGCTGCATGCTTGTGGGCCCGCCCCTTAAAAATACGTGTTTCAAGGGATGAAGCTGCACGTGTTAAAATTTTCTCAGAAAATCTACCGTCAGACTTGGTAAAAACAAGTAAAGCAAATAAAAGACCTGCAGCAAGCAATAAGGGACCAAAAATCCACCACAGGCGTTTTATTAGTCTCATCCAAGCATCTCCGTAACTTTAGCAATGACCTTGTTTGGTGTATCCCACTCTTCACGGACAAATCCAAGAACAGGAATTGTCACTCCAAACTCATCTTGAATGCTCATAAGCACTTCAATTGTTGCCATTGAATCAAGTAATCCATTATCGTAGAAGTTTTCATCCATCATTGAAGTTACATCTTCTCCTGAAACCTCAGTCATGATTTCAATAATTCCATCTCTTACGTTTTCCATATTATATTTCCTCTCAAATTTTCTTATTTAAAAAATAGTTTATCAAGGAATCCTGAGAATATCAAGAATCCCACAAAGACCACCTGAATCGTTAGGAAGATTGCAAAAATCTCCGTGAATTTATTGTGTGGAATTTGATTTTTATGTTTTCTTTTATAGCGAAGCCAGGCATCATTAACAACAAGTCCTAGACCATGGAAGAGTCCATAAGCTATATAATACCAAGTAACCCCGTGCCAAAATCCCATGAGAAGCATGTTAAGGATGTAGGCAACGTTTGCTGTAGTAACACGGCTCTTGAAGACTTTTTTCTTCATCAGGGTAAAGGTCAAACGCATGAAGACGAAATCCCTAAACCAAAAGCTTAGGCTGATGTGCCATCTGTTCCAGAAATCCTTTAAGTTCTTTGAAATAAAGGGTCTGTTAAAGTTCATTGGTGACTTAATCCCAAAGATATATGAGATTGCCACGGCAAAGAGGGAATAACCAGCAAAGTCAAAGTAGAGATCAAGCCCGTAAACGTACATGTATCCAAGAAGTGACCAAGAAAAGCCACCACGAGATAGGGCTCGGTCCTCGACATAAGGCATGGCAATATCTTTTAAGACATAAGCGATTATGAATTTAAAAAGGAAACCAACCATGATATACCAGACAGCCTTCTGAATCATATCCAGATATTCATCTTTAGTTGGTAGATTATCATAGTCCTTTTCAAAACGCTCATAACGGTCTATGGGCCCACTTGTAAAGGTCGGCATAAATAGGACGAATTTAAAGAACATCCAAGGATTAAAGCCTGATATCACACCGTCCCTTGCTGTCATAACCATCCCAGTCGATCTAAAGGTCAAATAACTTATCCCGATAAAACCTAATAGGGAATTGTGACCTAAAAGAGCTGGAGAAAGCTTAACAATTGCTAGGGGAAGGATTGAAAGAACGGTCATCAGATAGAAGACCCAAGTCCTATTTGCATTTTTCCTATAGGTCAAATAAGAGCCTACAATCACAAATTCCCATACAATATAGGCAAGAAGAGCTAAACCTTGGTTAACTTTCCCTCCTGTAAACATCAGGAAGATAAAAACAAATTGTACCAAGGCCTCATAGAGGTGAAATCTCTTCTGGCGGTAAATTCCAATTGCTACTGGAATGAGGGCAATAGCTAGATAGAAAAAGTATTGTGGATTCCCATAAGCCTCGAAGTTCGGTATCTTATGTAAAAAATCAAGCATTACTTGTTCACCTCAGCAATTACAGCCTTAAGGTCAATTTTTCCATTTGGAGAAATTGGTAGACTGTCTACATACTTGAAACGACTTGGCACCATGTAGGGCATCATCAACTCATTAAGCTCTGCCTTGATGGCGTTTGTCAATTCAATATTTTTTTCAAAATCATTTGCTTCAGGTACCACGTAAGCAATCATGGCTTGAACCTTGTGGTCAGCTCCGTACTTAGGAACAGCCACACCTGACTTGACATATTTTGACAGGTTAAGGAAGTGGTTTACCTCTTCAAGCTCAATTCGGTAACCATGAAGCTTAATCTGGAAGTCCTTACGACCACCGTAGTGGAGGATGCCATTTTCATCAAATTTACCTAAATCCCCAGTTTTATAAGCAGGAACCCCGTCAATTTCATAAAAGGCTTCATCTGTTTTCTCTGGGTTATTCATATAACCCTTTGAAACTCCAGGACCTGCGATGACGATTTCACCGTCAACAATATGAATCTTAGTATCAGGCTTAACACGACCAATCGGCAAACGCTCACTTGATTCAATGATGTCACTTGTAATCTCAATCTCAGTAATAGCTACAGTTGCCTCAGTTGGCCCGTAGGTATTAAAGATTTGTGCCGCAGGAAAGCGTTCCTTAAGTTTTTTAGCAGTACCAACCGTAAGCTCTTCACCGCAGAAAAGGAAGTGCTTAAGCTCTGGGTAATTAGCTTGATTAAACTCTGGTGACAGCATGGCAATCTCAGAGAATGACGGAGTTGACACCCAAACCTGTAAATTCATTTTTGGAAGAAGGGCAAAGAATCGAGCAAAGTCATCTGCTATTTCTTTAGGGAGAGCCTTTAAAACTCCTCCTAAGGCTAAGGTTGGTGCCCAGTCCATGACTGACAGGTCAAAAGAATATGGTGGTTGAGCCAAAGTTACCGGTTTTTCAGGCAGATTAAAATCAGCAAGCATCCAGTTTGTAAAGCTTAAAAGATTGTTATGGCTAATTTGCACGCCCTTTGGCTTGCCTGTTGTCCCGCTAGTAAAGATTATGTAGTAATTTTCATCATCTTTGACAAAATTTGTCGGATCAATTACAGGACTTCCCACAAATATCTCATCAGTTAATTCAATGACTGGAATATCAATCTCAAGGGGAAGCTCATTGACGGGAATAAGAGCTGCAGGATTTGCAACCTCAATAATTCCTTCAATTCGCTCAATCGATGAATTCACATCAACAGGAATATAGGCATGTCCTGCTTTAACTGAAGCCAAAAAGGCTACAATCATCTCAAACTGATGGCCACCATAAACCATAATTGGAGCTTCTTTAGGCAAGTTTTGCCCAAGTAGATGAGCAGCAAGCTGATCAGATTTCTCCTTTAAGTCACCATAGCTATATACTTGACCCAAATAATCATAAACAGGACTTCCTGCATCATGGCTATCAATAGTTTTAATCATATTATCTATCATAGTTTCCTCCTCCTAAAATTCATTATACAAGAAGCCACCCTGGCCTATTCCCGAATAGTGGTATAGATAAAGTAGTCCCACAAGGATAACAAAATATAGTACTGTTCTAGCCGTAAAATTAGCAATACGGTTGCCAGTAAAAAATGTCTGTATTTTCTTCATGCTCTCATTATACCACATTGGAAAAAATTGAGACTTACAAAAATGTAAGATTCTAGCTTCTTCATGCTCTCCTAGAGAGAGTGTCCTTTCCCTATAATAATGCCCTGAGATTTACTTTTAACTAAAAAACCTGTAAAATAAAAGAATATATCTACATTTATAGGAGAAAAAATGCTTACAGTTAATGATATTAGTCTACAATTTTCAGACCGCAAACTTTTCGATGAAGTAAACATAAAATTTAATCCAGGGAACTGTTATGGACTTATTGGTGCCAATGGTGCTGGTAAATCAACCTTCCTAAGAATCCTTGCTGGAGACATCGAACCTACTACAGGTCATGTATCTCTTGGACCAGACGAACGCCTTTCTGTCCTTCGTCAGAATCACTTTGACTATGAGGAGCAGACTCCACTTGACGTGGTTATGGCTGGTAACGAGGCTCTTTCAAAGATTGCTACTGAAAAAGATGCCATCTACATGAATCCAGAATCAACTGACGATGACTTCATGCGTGCAGCAGAACTTGAGGCACAATTTGGAGAAATGGGTGGATATGAGGCTGAAGGTGAAGCTGCTTCCCTTCTACAAAACCTGGGAATCCCAGTGCACTTACACAATGACGTTATGGCCAACCTTACAGCCGGTGAGCACGTTAAGGTTCTTCTTGCCAAAGCTCTTTTTGGTAAACCTGACGTTCTTCTACTAGACGAGCCGACCAATGGTCTTGATATTCAAGCCATCAACTGGCTTGAGGAATTTTTAATTAACTTTGAAAACACAGTAATCGTCGTATCCCATGACCGTCACTTCCTAAACAAGGTATGTACCCACATGGCCGACCTTGACTTTGGTAAAATCAAGCTTTATGTTGGTAACTACGACTTTTGGAAGGAATCTAGTGAACTTGCAGCAAGGCTTCAAGGGGACCAAAACCGTAAGGCTGAAGAAAAAATCAAGGAGCTGCAAGAGTTCGTTGCCCGCTTCTCAGCCAATGCCTCTAAATCTAAACAGGCAACCTCACGTAAGAAAATGCTTGATAAAATTGAACTTGAAGAAATCGTTCCTTCAAGCCGTAAATATCCATTTATCAACTTCAAACCAGAACGTGAAATCGGAAATGACCTTTTATCTGTTAAGGACCTCCGCATCGAAATTGATGGCGAAGTAATCCTTGATAATATTAGCTTCATTCTTAAACCAGGTGACAAGGCAGCCTTTATTGGGCAAAATGACATCCAAACTACTGCTCTTATGCGTGCACTTATGGGTGACATCGACTACACTGGTGAAATCAAGTGGGGAGTTACAACAAGTCAGTCATACCTACCAAAAGATAACTCACGTGACTTCGCTGGTGGAGAAACTATCCTTGACTGGCTTCGTCAGTTTGCAAGCAAGGAAGAAGATGACAATACCTTCCTCCGTGGTTTCCTTGGGCGTATGCTTTTCTCAGGAGAAGAAGTTAATAAGTCCGTTAATGTTTTAAGTGGGGGAGAAAAAGTCCGCGTTATGCTAAGTAAGCTCATGCTGCTTAAGTCTAATGTCCTTGTTCTCGACGACCCAACTAATCACTTGGACCTAGAGTCAATCTCTGCCCTAAATGACGGCCTTAAAGCCTTCAAGGGAAGTATTCTTTTTGCCAGCCATGACCACGAATTTATCAACACCCTAGCCAACCATATCGTTGTTCTTTCTAAAAACGGGGTTATTGACCGAATTGATGAAACTTATGACGAATTCCTTGAAAACAAAGAAGTTCAAGGTAAGGTTAAGGAACTTTGGAAGGACTAAGGTAATTAGTCGGACCTTGTTCTCAAAATTTTAAGGGAGATAGATTTGATTAAGCTAGTTGCAACCGACATGGACGGTACCTTCCTCAAGGAAGATGGGAGTTTTGATAAAAAACGCCTGGGACATGTTTTAGAAGAATTTAAAAATCAGGGAATCATTTTTGCTGCGGCAAGTGGGCGACAGCTTGCCAGCCTCAAGGACCTATTTTCTGATTTTACAGATCAGGTAGCCTTCATTGCTGAAAATGGAAGTATTGTTGAGTATGGTGGCGAGATTCTTTATGAAAATAAGATGAATCCCGATGAATATAAAAAAATCACCAAGATTTTAGCCAATCATCCACACGTTAATAGGGATAGTATTTCCTTATCTGGTAAGGAATCAGCCTATATTCTTGAATCGGCAGATGATGAGATTATCAGCCACTTCAAGAAATATTATTCAAATGTTAAATTAATTGATAATTTTGATGATCTCAAAGATGACGTCTTAAAGGTTATGGTAACCTTCCCTAGAGAGCACGTTCTTAATGCCCAGGACTGGGTGAATGAAAGAATCAAGCCTTACCGGGGAGTTACTACTGGTTTTGAATCGATTGATATCATGGCCGGTCATGTTAATAAGGCCCTTGGCCTTAGTCATTTGGCTGAAAAATTAAACATTGATCCAGCAGATATGGCAGCCTTTGGTGATAACTTAAACGACCTTGAGATGCTTAGCTATGTTGGCCACTCTTATGCTACAGAAAATGCCCGTGACGAAGTTAAGGATATTTGTAAGTATCAAATTGGTCACTGTAATGATGAAGCTACAATTGGTCAAATTGAAAAATTAGTAAATTTGTGATAGACTCTTCTAACACAGAAGCAGAATGCCAGATAAAAAACTCTTTTATCTACTTAAAAAATTGGAGAAATTATGAGAATTGCTATTGATGCGATGGGTGGTGACCACGCTCCAAAAGCTATTATTGACGGAGTAAAGTTAGCTAAAAAGGATTTTCCAGATTTAGAATTTATTCTTTTTGGTGATGAAGAAAAGATTAGGGAACACCTAGTTGATGATAAAAATATAAAAATTGTCCATACCAGCCAAAAAATTGAAGGTGATGATGAGCCCGTGAAGGCCATCCGTCGTAAAAAAGACTCAAGTATGGTTCGTGCTGCTCAAGCAGTAAAAGACGGGGAAGCTGATGCCCTTTTATCAGCGGGAAATACTGGAGCCCTGCTTGCAAGTGGAATCTTTGTTGTGGGACGAATCAAACAGGTTGAGCGTCCTGCTCTAATGTCTACACTCCCAAGCTTAGATGGTCGGGGCTTTGATATGCTTGACCTTGGTGCCAACACTGAAAACACTGCCAAGCAGCTGCGTGACTATGCAACCCTTGGAAGTTTTTATGCAAAAAATGTCAGGGACATCAAAAATCCTCGAGTGGGACTTTTAAATAATGGAACGGAAGCTTCAAAGGGAACACCAGTCCTCAAGGAGGCTTACCAGCTATTCAAAGAAGACAAGAGCATTAACTTTGTAGGTAATATCGAAGCTCGTGACCTCCAAGAAGGCCTTGCTGACGTCATTGTGGCCGATGGTTTTACAGGGAATGCTGTCTTAAAGACCATGGAAGGTACTGCAAGTAACATCATGACACTCCTTAAAGGAGCCATTAAAGAGGGCGGAATTTCTGGAAAACTTGGAGGGCTCCTTCTTAAAGATAGCCTAATGGGTCTTAAGGATAAGATGGATTACGAAAAAGCCGGTGGAGCTGTCCTATTCGGGCTAAAATCACCAGTAATCAAAGCTCATGGTTCATCTTCTGGTGAAGCCATCTACTCAACCATTAAGCAAATTAATAAGATGCTTGAAAGTGATGTCGTTGGACAACTTGTAAAATATTATCAAAAAGAAAGTGAAGAAGAGATAAATGACTAAAGAAGAAATTTTTAACCAGATTAAAACTACCTTGGTAGAAAATTTAGAAGTGGATCCAGAATCGATCACAGTAGATACAGATATCGTTGATGATCTCCACGCTGACTCAATTTCAATCATGGAATTTACTCTTGCTCTTGAAGATGAATTTAACATTGAAATTTCTGATGAAGATGCTGAAAAGATTATTACAATCGGAAATGTTATCGACTACATTGCAGATAAAAAAGCATAAAAAAAGACGTGTAGTTTACACGTCTTTTTTTATGCTTATAGACCACCTTGAAAATCCGTATCAAGATCTTGGACATAATCCTTATAATAATCAAGTAAATCCCTTTTGAAAGCTTGGTACTCTTCTTCTGAATAAGTATGGCCTTCTAATTGGAGCTTAAAAAATGGCATCTTAAGCTCTTCCCTAATTCTTCCTTCAAACTCTTCTCTTGTCATAAGCCTTCCCTTTCTAAAATAAAAGCCTATCTTTTGATAGGCTTTTATCTTTATTATTATTTAACTTCCTTGAAAACAACGTGTTTACGTAGTTTTGGAGAATATTTTTTAAGTTCAAGACGGTCTGGGTTGTTACGTTTATTTTTTTGAGTCAGATATAAACGTTCACCAGATTCTTTGTGTTCCAAAGTAATGTTTACGCGCATATTAGCCTCCTATTAATCCTTAGTAACTTTACGACCCTTGTAGTATCCTTTAAGTGATACACGGTGCGAACGGTTGTAATCACCTGTAGTCTCATCAAAAGTTACAGTTGGAGCTGAAATTTTGTAGTGAGTACGGCGTTTATTTTTTTTAGATTTTGAAGTACGACGTGCTGGTACTGCCATGTGTATGTCTCCTTTTATTATATTCTTTGACTAGGCACTGGGCCCTTAAATTCAAATACTTTAGTATCTTAACATGTTTTTGAAACAAATACAAGAGTTTTGTAAAGTATTTTTACTTTACAAACTGCATCTTTCTTAAAAAATAAAAATTTTAACCTTGAGGAATGACCAATCATTTGTTACAATATCCCTAGCAGAGAGTGTCCCCTGGCTGAAAGGATACAACCCATCCGTGACTTATTATCGCTAGCAACGTTACAGCTTATGAGGCAGGATACCCCTGTGAAAAAAGGTGGCACCACGTATTTTACGTCCTTGGATTAATCCAAGGGCTTTTTCTATAGAAAGGAAGTATTATGAAGCTACAAAGACCAAAAGGCACCGTAGATATTATGCCTGGCGAAAGTGCAAAATGGCAGTTTTTAGAAGAGACAGCAAACCTTGTCTTCTCAAGCTACAACTACCAGGAGATTCGCACGCCCATTTTTGAGCACTACGAAGTAATCAGCCGCAGTGCCGGAGACACCAGTGACATCGTCACCAAGGAGATGTATGATTTTGAGGACAAGGGGGGTCGTCATATCACCCTTCGTCCTGAAGGAACAGCGCCAGTTGTTCGCTCATATGTTGAGAATAAGCTTTTTGCCCCAGAGGTTCAAAAGCCCGTTAAGCTTTATTATACAGGCCCAATGTTCCGCTATGAACGCCCGCAGGCTGGACGCCTCCGCCAGTTCCACCAAATCGGTGTCGAATGCTTTGGTTCAAAAAATCCAGCAACTGACGTTGAAACCATCACCATGGCCTACGCCCTTTTTGATCAACTGGGGATTGAGGGAATCAAACTCCACCTAAATAGCCTTGGGGACAAGGAAAGTCGCACCAACTACCGCAAAGCCCTAGTCGACTACCTGACACCTTTTGAGGGTCAACTTTCTGAGGATAGCAGACGCCGCCTCAAGGAAAATCCGCTTCGTATCCTTGACAGCAAGGACAACGGCGACCGCGAAATCATTAAGGATGCTCCACAGGTTCTTGACTACCTGACTGACGAGTCACGTGCCTACTTTGCTGAGGTTCGTGCCATGCTTGAAGCTCTAAATATCGACTACATCATCGACCAAACCATGGTCCGTGGTCTTGACTACTACAACGACACAATCTTTGAATTTATGATTGACGTTAAGGGGACTGAGCTTACCATCTGTGCTGGTGGACGCTATGACGGACTTGTTGAATACTTCAACGGCCCTGAAACTCCCGCTTTTGGGTTTGGTCTTGGTATGGAACGCATTCTTCTAGTTATGGAAGAGCAGGGAATTGAAATCCCAACAGCCAACTCACTTGACGCCTATGTTATCGTGCTTGGCGAAGCAGCAAACCTTCCAGCCCTTAAGCTTGTTGAAAGTCTACGCAACCAAGGATTTAAAGCAGACCGCGACTACCTTGGACGCAAAATCAAGGCCCAGTTCAAGAGTGCTGAAGCCTACAAGGCCAAAATGGTTATCACCCTTGGTGAGTCTGAGGTTGAAAGTGGTGTAATCAAGGTTAAGAACAACGAAAGCCGCAAGGAAGTAACAACAACTATCTCAGAGATCAGTGAAGACTTTGGGAAAATTTTTGATGAATTAGAGGAGAAAATGTAATGAAAAGAACCATGTACGCAGGAGAAGTACGCAGTGCAAATATTGGTGAAACAATCACCCTTAAGGGATGGGTTGGACGCCGCCGTGACCTTGGAGGTCTAATCTTCATCGACCTACGCGACCGCGAAGGAATCATGCAACTTGTCATCAACCCTGAACACGTATCAAGCGAGGTTATGGCTACTGCTGAGTCACTCCGTAATGAGTACGTTATCGAGGTTACTGGTGAGGTTGTCCGCCGTACAAGTACAAACGACAAGGTCCCAACTGGTGAAGTTGAACTTGCAGTTTCTGCCCTTACAATTCTTAATACCTCAAAAACAACTCCTTTTGAGATCACTGACGACATGAACGCAAGTGACGAAACTCGTCTTCGTTACCGCTACCTTGACCTCCGTCGTCCGGAAATGCTTAACAACTTCAAACTGCGCCACCAGATCACTAAATCAATCCGTCACTATTTAGACGACCTTGACTTTATCGATGTGGAAACACCAGTTCTTACTAAGTCAACTCCAGAAGGGGCCCGTGACTACCTAGTACCAAGCCGTGTTTCTGAGGGACACTTCTATGCCCTTCCACAGAGCCCACAGATCACTAAACAGCTCCTTATGAATGCTGGATTTGACCGCTACTACCAAATCGTTAAATGTTTCCGTGACGAAGACCTTCGTGGTGACCGCCAGCCTGAATTCACACAGGTCGACCTTGAGACTTCATTCCTAAACGACCAAGATATCCAGGACCTAACTGAAGGACTTCTTGCAAAAGTTATGAAGGAAGCACTTAACATCGACGTGCAACTTCCATTCCCACGCATGAGCTATGATGATGCTATGAACTTCTACGGAAGCGACAAGCCTGACACACGTTTTGATATGAAACTTGTAGACATCTCTGACCTTGCAAAAACTGTTGACTTCAAGGTCTTCTCAGAAGCTCCTGCAGTTAAGGCAATCCTTGCAAAAGGTGCTGCAGACAAATACTCGCGTAAGGACATCGACAAGCTGACTGAATTTGCTAAGCAGTTTGGTGCAAAAGGTCTTGCCTGGGTTAAGGTTGACGGCGACGCCCTAACTGGACCAGTTGCTAAATTCCTAACTGACAAGACTCCTGAACTCCTAGGAGAACTTAAGGCAGAAAACGGAGACCTAATCCTCTTTGTTGCTGACGAACTAGATGTGGCAAACAACACACTTGGTGCCCTAAGAAGCCGTCTTGCTAAAGAGCTTGACCTAATTGACACTGACAAATTCAACTTCCTATGGGTAATCGACTGGCCAATGTTTGAATACAGTGAAGAAGAAGGACGCTTCATGTCAGCCCACCACCCATTCACACTTCCAACTAAGGAAAGTGAAGAGTTCCTTGAGTCAGACCTTGAAAAGGTACGTGCCGTTGCCTACGATGTTGTCCTCAACGGATATGAACTTGGTGGAGGAAGCCTCCGTATCAACACTCGCAAACTTCAAGAAAGAATGTTTACAGCCCTAGGCTTCAGCGAAGAAGATGCCCGCGAGCAATTTGGTTTCCTTCTTGAAGCACTCGACTACGGATTCCCACCACACGGAGGACTAGCACTTGGTCTTGACCGTCTTGCTATGCTTCTAGCTAAGAAAGACAACATCCGTGAAGTTATCGCCTTCCCGAAAAACAATAAGGCAAGCGACCCAATGACCGAAGCACCAAGTCTTGTAGCACCAAAACAACTTGAGGAGCTTCACCTGGAAGTCAAGGCAGATAAAGAATAAGCCTATGAAAATACCATTTACCAAACAAAGTTCAGAAGATATTAGAGCCCAGAATACAATAGAGCAGTTTACTGAAAAATTCTCAGCCTCAATTGTCTATGCCATCCTATCCAGTATTGCAGTCAATTTCTTCTTCGTTCCGGGTCATGTTTATTCAACTGGAGCGACTGGGCTTGCCCAGATTCTTTCAACCCTAAGCCATAGGCTGTTGGGCTTCACCATTCCTGTGTCGGTTACCCTTTATGCCATAAATCTTCCCCTCTTTATTTTAGCCTGGAAGAAAATTGGTCATAAATTTACCCTCTATACTATCTTAACAGTAACCCTAAGCTCTATCTTCATGCAGATAATACCTGAGGTTGTCCTAACAACAGATCCAATAATCAACGCTATCTTTGGTGGACTTATCATGGGAGCTGGGATTGGTTATAGTTTTAGAAATGGAATTTCAAGCGGGGGAACAGACATTATAAGTCTTGCCATTCGCAAAAAAACTGGCCGAAATGTCGGTCACATCTCCCTCATGTTTAATGCCGTAATCGTGCTTATTACTGGAGTTCTCTTTGGCTGGAAGTACATGTTTTACTCACTTTTCACCATTTTTGTCTCAAGTAGGGTAACGGATGCTATTTACACCAAGCAAAAGAAGATGCAGGTTATGATTGTTACCAAAAAATCCCATCAAGTATCTGACTTTATCCAGAATAAATTACACCGGGGAGTTACCATCATAAACAATGCTGAGGGTGCCTATAGCCACGATGAAATGACCATCCTACTTACAATTATTACCAGGGCAGAATTTTCATACTTCAAAAATAACATGAAAAAAGTTGATGAAAATGCCTTTGTTTCAATATCTGAAAATGTTAAAATTCTCGGAAATTTTGACGAAGGATAAGCCCTAATATTTTAAAAATCTCAAGGACTATTATGAAAAAAAACAATTCAATCTTTGATCCCGTAAGCATTCTTATGGTTACAGTTGGGACAGCCATTTATGCCTTTGGATTTGTTGAATTCAATATGGCACACCAACTAGCTGAGGGTGGTGTCAGTGGGATAACCCTAATCATCCACGCTTTGCTAGGAATAAACCCAGCCTTCACCCGGGTTATCTTAAATATTCCGCCTTTCATTTTAGGCTACAAGTATCTGGGTAAAAAATCTATCGCCTACACCATCTATTCAACCATCGTCATGTCAATTTTCATCTACTACTTCCAAAAATTTGACCTTTCCATTAACGTTGACGGTGATTTTCTGGTTGCAGGTATTCTTGCAGGAACCTTTGCTGGTGTTGGGACTGGAATAATCTTTCGCTTCGGTGGAACATCTGGTGGTTCTGATATTATTGCAAAGGTTTTGGAGATTAAAAAAGGTGTTCAACTGGGTCAAGCCCTACTATTCATTGATATCATTGTCCTTGTGGCAAGCCTTTCTTATATTGATGTTAAGCATATGATGTATACCTTGATAGCAAGCTTTGTTTACAGCAAGGCTGTCGAAATCATTCAAAATGGTGGTTATGCTGTCCGAGGAATGATTATCATATCAAATAAGGCCGAAGAAGCTGGTATTAAGCTCGTCAATGAAATTGACCGCGGTGCTACATTTTTAAATGGCGAAGGAGTTTACTCTGGGACTGATAAAAAAGTCATCTACATTGTCCTGTCACCAGAAGAAATCCCCCGCGTTAAAAATCTCATGCTTGATGTTGATCCAAATGCCTTCATCTCAGTCATTAATGTTCACGAGGTAATTGGAAGTGGCTTTACCTATAATATTCGTAAGAAAAAATTATTTTAAATAAAAAAGTTTGGAAGAAATCTTCCAAACTTTTTTATTTTTTATTAAGCTCACTATGCTTGTAACCATAGGTAAAGTAGATAATTGTTGCAATGACTAAGGTAACACCAAAGGCAATCCAAGTGATCAAGCTATATTGACTCATAAAACTTACACAAATAACAATTGAAATAATTGGTAAAAGGGGAACTAAAGGTGTCTTAAACTGTCCCTTTTCAGGAAGACCTTGGTCATGTCTTAACTTAATAATTCCAAGGGCTAAAAGAATAAGGTAGGCTAGGGTACAAATATTTACAAATTCTGCCAGCTGATTTAAGCTACTAATACCTGCTGCTACTGCAGATACAAATCCTGCAAGCAAGGTTGCATTTGTTGGCACCTTAGTTTTTTCAGAAATTTTACTAAAACTTTTTGGAATAAGCCCATCCCGGCTAATTCCATAAATCATTCGAGCAAGAGCAAAAATCATTGAAATACAAACTGTAACCAGGGTCAAAATAGCAACAATTGAGATGTAGTTGGCAGCCCATGACATACCCACATGGCGAAGAGCAAAGGCTAGGGGATCTGCTACATTTAATTTTGTATAATTAACCATACCCGTAAGAATAAGGGTTACAACGATATAAAGAAGGGCTACAATAGCTAAGGCCCCACCTATACCACGGGGAACCGATTTTTGAGGTTCAATGGCTTCATCAGCAGCTGTCCCAATTGATTCATATCCTAAAAAGGCAAAGAACATAATGGCAGCCCCACCTAAAATTCCCTTATTTTGATTAGGGTCTCCAAAAAATGATCCCCAACCATAAGGTGAAAAATTAGACCAATTTTCAGGTTTAATAAAGAAAATACCAACAATGATAAAAAGAGCTAGGGCTGAAAATTTAAGGGCAACAAGGGCACCATTAAAACGAAGGGCAACCTTTGAGTTCATAAGAACAATAGCAGTTACTAAAACAATAACTAGGACAGGTAAAATGTCAATATAAGTTCCTTCAGACGGATTAAAAGGTCCGCTTAGGGCCTTTGGTAAACTAATATGGAAAAGACCCTTTAAATAAGATGCCCAACCGCTAGCAACTCCTGAGACGGCTGATAAAAACTCCATGATGACAAGCCATCCAGCTATCCAAGCTATAAATTCTCCAAAAATAGCATATAGATAACCATAAGGTCCTCCAATTACTGGCAAGCGTGAAGCAAATTCAGCAAAAAAAAGACCTGAAATACCAACAGCAAGGGCTGCAATGATAATTGATATAACAAGGGCTGGTCCTGCATATTCAGCTGCTCCAATACCTGTGATAGTGAATATCCCACTACCAACTACTGCTCCAAGCCCAAGAAAGATAAGATCAAAGGTTCTTAAATGCCTTTTCATCTCAGTTTTTCCAGAACTTAGATTCTTCTTACGAAAGATGTTCATAAATTATTCCTCTTAAAAAAAATTCCTCCATTGCGATATTTCCATAATATTCACACAGTTTAAAGGTATCCTCAATTTTACTATAAATAAAATTAAAAAACAAGATAATATGTCGATGGCTAAGACCATAAAAAAAAGCAACTGATATTAATCAGTTGCTTCTCCTGTTTCTTTTTCTTCAGTAACTTGACGGTCGTGGTCAATCTTATCAGATTCAGCCTTAGCTTCTTCATAAGTTTGTGCAACCTCAGGTTCATCATCAACAAAGTCAGCCGGCATCTTACCTGTCTTATAGATACTCATAATTTGACGGGCGTCAAGAGTTTCATATTTAAGGAGAGCCATAGCAATATTTTTATGGGCTTCACGGTTGTCTTCAATGATTTGAAGGGCCTGTTCATGAGCTTCCGCAACGATACGACGAACTTCTTCATCAATGGCAACTGCAGTCGCTTCACTATAACCCTTAGTTTGACCATAGTCACGACCCACGAATACTGATTGATTTCCTTCGTACTGAACGGTACCAAGAAGATCGCTCATTCCGTACTGGGTAACCATGGCACGGGCAAGTTGTGTTGCCTGTTCAAAGTCATTTGAAGCACCAGTCGTAATCTGGTTGAAAATAATCTCTTCTGCACTACGTCCTCCAAGTAAACCTGCAAGACGTTCCTGCATATCTTCCTTAGATAGGAGCATTTGATCTTCTTTTGGCAGAGAAATCATGTAACCACCAGCACGGCCACGTGGAACAATTGTTACCTTGTGAACAACATTTGCATTTGACAGAACAAGTCCAACAATGGTGTGTCCAGCCTCGTGGTAGGCCACAATCTCACGTTCCTTAGCAGATACCTTTTTATCACGTTTGGCAGGACCTGCGATTACACGGTCTTCGGCCTCATCAATATCACTAGCATCAATTACTTTTTTATCACGGCGAGCTGCCACAAGAGCTGCTTCATTAAGTACGTTTTCAAGATCAGCACCCACAAAACCTGGAGTCTGTTGGGCTACAACCTTGAGGTCAACATCCGGTCCAAGTGGTTTGTTTTTAGCATGAACGCGAAGAACTGCTTCACGTCCCTTAACGTCAGGTGCTCCAACCAAGATTTTACGGTCAAAACGTCCTGGACGAAGGAGGGCCGGATCCAACACATCACTACGGTTGGTTGCAGCGATTACGATAATGCCTTCATTCCCTTGGAATCCATCCATCTCAACAAGAAGTTGGTTGAGGGTCTGCTCACGCTCATCGTTTCCACCACCCATACCAGCACCACGCTGACGACCGACTGCATCAATTTCATCAATGAAGATGATGGCTGGGGCATTCTTCTTGGCATTTTCAAAAAGATCACGGACACGGCTCGCACCAACTCCGACAAACATCTCAACAAAGTCAGAACCTGAAATTGAGAAGAATGGAACACCAGCCTCACCAGCCACAGCTTTAGCAAGTAGGGTTTTACCAGTTCCTGGAGGGCCCTCAAGAAGGACACCTGCAGGAATACGGGCACCAAGATCTGTAAATTTCTTAGGATTTTTAAGGAATTCAACAACCTCAACAAGCTCTTGTTTTTCCTCTTCAGCTCCAGCCACATCTTGGAAGCGAACCTTAACAGCAGCTCCGTCTTGCTGTTTAGCCTTAGATTTACCAAAGTTCATGGCATTTCCTGCACCACCACGGCCACCACCATTGGCACCCATCATCATGTAGAAGAAACCAACTAGAAGAATCAATGGTAAAAATGACATTAGGTAGCTAAGCCATACACCGCTTGAACTTTCAGGAATGACTTTAATCTCAACTCCTGCATCATTTGATAGCTGTTGAATTTCAGAAATTGTTGAGTCATTTGATAATACAAGAGTCCTGTACTTACTTACCTTGACATTAGATGAGCCAAATAGCTTAAGCTCAGAGTCAGTTTTTACAGATTTTTCTGACTTGTAATCACCCTTGATTTCCAAAAGTCCGCTAGAAGGTTGGTAACTAATATTTTCAATTTCGCCAGCCTTCAGCTCTTTAACAAATTCCGTATAATCCACCTTATTTACTGAAGTAGAAGTATCACCTAAAAACCAATTAAGACCAAATACTACAGCAATGACAAGTAGGACATACAAAAAGGAATTTTTCACAAAACCATTGTTTTTCCTATTGTTATTCATTTATTTCCTTTTCTAAAACATTAATTTTTTTATATTATGACAGAATTCTTATGAAATTCCAATTATAAGCACCATAAATGCCCCTGGTTACTTATCAAATATATAAATTTTATAATATAAAATCTTAAATAACTATGGTACTTAAGTCTTGTTTATTGGTAAACTTCTTCTTTAAGAACACCAATGTATGGAAGGTTGCGGTAGTTTTCGTTAAAGTCAAGACCATATCCAACTACAAATTCATTTGGAACATTGAAACCAACGTAGTCAGCTTCGATATCAACAACACGTCCTTCAGGCTTGTCAAGAAGGGTTACGATCTTAACAGAGTTAGCCTTACGGTGCTCAAGAAGCTCAGCCAGATACTTAAGTGTGCGACCTGTGTCGATGATGTCCTCAACGATTAGGATATCACGCCCTTCAACACTTGTGTCAAGGTCCTTGATTAGCTTAACCTCACCACTTGAAGAAGTTCCCCCGTGGTAGCTTGAAACAACCATGAAGTCCATTTCAAGATGGGCATCAATCCTCTTGGTAAGGTCTGCTAAGAATGGGACAGAGCCCTTAAGGATTCCAACGACTAGGGGATTTTTATCCTGGTAATCTGCAGTTAAAACTGCCCCCAATTCAACAGCTCTCTCTTGCAACTCTTCTTCTGAAAATAATACTTTCTTTATATCTTGTTCTAACATCTTCTCACCTCTCATAGTAGTATAAAGTATCCCTAATTTTATCATTTTTAAGGGATTTACTCAAATCACTTGTAACCATCCCCAAGATACCATAAACCTCCCCATTTACTTCGATAATTTGGGCATGTTCACGCTCAAGCAGGGAGATTTTTTGGTCAATAAAATAACGCCTAATTTTTTTGTTAACGCCATTGATTAAAATTTTATCCCCAGCCTGCCTATTTCTTGTGGAAAAGTCAGCATCTTTGGGGATATAGAGTTTTTCATAGGAAGTCCCCGTAGGCCTTGTTTTTGTAACTACAAATTGCTTAATCTCAAGAGATTGATCCTGCCTCTTAAAGTAAAAATTATCATTATCCTTAATCAACTTATAATCCTTAGATACATTGACTGTAAATTGTCCTGGCCTTATAAGCATTTGATAAAGTTCATCAAACTGCCGCCTACCAACCTTTAAATCAGGAAATTTTTCCAGATAATCCTGTAGAATAAAATTCCTTAAAGCCTCTCCTTGATCCATAAAAATAGCTAGATTAACCTTGTCACTAGAAAGGCCAAGTTTTGCAATATTTTCTTCAACTACCTCTAAAGACATATTAATCTCTTTTACTAAGGATAAAAGACCGTCCTTAAATGATGGATTTATATCCTCTAATTGTGGTATTACTTGATTTCTAATAAGATTTCGCAAGTATAGATTTTCCCTATTAGTATAGTCATCAAAAAAATCCCTTGTTTCAAAATCAGATTTACTAAAACTTAAAAGGGGCCTGATTAACTCTCCTCCACCAAAATCCTGCCTTTCCCTAATCCCACCAAGATGACGCAAGCGATTGCCTCTAATCTGCTTCATTAAGACTGTTTCAACTACATCGTCTGCATGGTGAGCTGTTACTAGTGCTGTAAACTCATGTGTAAACATAAGGTCCTTAAAGAAGCTATATCTAAAGCTACGACCAGCTTCTTCGGTAAATTTACCTGTAAATGATTTTGTAAAGATAGGGATGGATAAATCATGCATCCGCTCCATCAAAATACGTTCTTCTAGGTCACTTTCCTGCCTCTGCTTATGGTTTACATGAGCTACACCAAGTTCAATTCCAAGGTCATCTTTCAAGCTGTAAAGTAGATTAAAGAGGGTTTGGGAATCCACTCCTCCAGAAAGGGCTATTAAAACCTTCTGGTGTTCTCCAAACAAATTCCTATCTTTTGCTAACTTAAGGAAACTATCCTTTAGATTATCCATCGCCTACTCTCCCACCAAAATTTCATAAACTTCCTTTGACAGCCTACTAATATCATCAATATCTACATCATTTTGCGTCTCCACACTTATAAGGTAAGCTTTAGGAGCTTCAACTATCGCCACATCATGGTGAAAATCATAGGCCTCACCAATTTTATGGGCAATGCTTATGTTACTTGGTAAATATTTAGGTATTCTTTGATTGTCAAAATCAGTATGTTTAAGGGCTTGATAGCTCTGACCACCAAGCTTATATAGTTCGACCATCAACTTGCCTGTCATCCTACTTGAAGCCTGCCTATCTTCTAAATTCCATCTTCTACCAGCAAGCAAACTTATACTTTCATTGAACAACTCCTTATTATTCTCACACAGGTAGTAGGACAACAAGTTACTAGCAACATTATCAGAACGTTTTCCAGTATAGGTAATTAGATCTGATAACTTATATTCCTTATTGTCTGCCGTCTTACTTAAAAATCCACTTCCTGCTGGTTGAAAGGAGAAAGCTCCTTCATTCACAGCATTTACATATTGATAGGCTTTATTGGAGTCAAGCCCTTCTGCAATCTGCTTTTGTACCCAATATAGGATAGGAAGTTTAGCCAGACTGGCCGAATACATGAGCTGGTCTGGATTTATTGAGGCACTCTCATCTGAAGCTAAATCCTGGATGTAAATTGAAAAATTTTCGCTATCATAATTTTCATTTAATAATTTTTGAAGTCTTTCATAATTAGGACTTAGATTCTCCAACCGATTTTTTTTAATCCAGATGAGTTGACCTTGATTTACAAAAGATACGAAAACTTCCTTGTCAATTTCAACCTCCTGTTGTAAACTTATATTTACACTATCATTTACAACATCGTAAAGATAATCTTTATTTTCTTGGGGTATTTTATATGTTTCTGTCTGGTTTTTAATTGTTTTAATTTCATTAACTAACTTTTTATAGCCTATATTATTAGGATAAACGATGGATTTCAAAGCCGGTATAAAGGAATTATCCTCTAGCTGAAACAACATCAGACCTGAATTTGATGTCATCAATGATTTTATTTTTAAATTGGTAAAGGCCTCAATCATCTGACCTTTACTTGTCAAGTCTTTGTCAACGTATGTAAAAGTATCTGTAAACACACTAGCTTGCTCAGGTATGGCTTGATAGTACCTATTTAGATCACTTGTCATTTCTGTTGCGGATGCTGCTTTTTCCTTAAATTTACAGTAAGTATAGCCCCCGCAAACTACAAGTAAAAAAAGAGCAAGTAATAGCAGATATCTTGTTTTATTCAAAAAAATCCCTCACTTCAAAACAAGTAAAACATCAACTTCTGACAATCAAAAGTTGATGTTTTACTTATCTAATATTTTTCTAATTTCCTTATTTTTTTCCTGAACATCTAACAGAACTTCATAGGAAGTTTCTAGAAAATCATCATACTTCTGGGAAAAAGTCTCTGGCAAAATAGCAAGGCTAATCTTGCCGTTAGAATCTTCTTCTAAAGTATCAACTAGGACCAAGTCACCCTTGTGATAAACTCCTTTTTTAGGGACATTTACCCATCTGGCAAGCCCAGTCCGACCATTATCTAGGCCAACAAAGATGCCAAATCTCGTTATATTGGAAATTTCATATCTTCTTTTATTCATTTTCTTTACTTGTATTGGAGTGACTTATTAACTCAGGTATGTTAAAAATTAGCTCCCCGTCTCTTGAATAGAAGTACTTAGCCCGTGCATACTTGGCAACATAATCGTCATCTTGTAGCTTAATAACCTGCTTTTCCTTAAGAGCAATCGTCTGGGTAAGCTTGTTATTTTCTTCCTCGTAAGTCTTTTCAAGGGCAATATTTCTCCTCAAATCTTGGTAACCTGACACAAGATTAAGGGCTGCAAAAGACAAGAGCACAGTAAAAACAACTAAAATAATGCCCATATGCCTACGGGTTAGAAGCCTTCCCCTAATTAATTTTCCCTTTTTAATCATCTGCATATTGGTATAATCATTATTGAGTCTAACAACCTTCTTTTTCTTGGTCATCTTGATTCAACCTCGTCTCGCTAATCAACTCATACATCTTACTAGCATCTTCTTTTTTAGTGCTATCCTTTGTTTCCAGTACACGCACTTCAACAACTTTATTACCAAATTGAATGGTCAAAAGATCTCCGTACTTAACAGTACTTGAACTCTTAGCTAGTACACTATTTAGTTTTATTCTTCCCTTATCTGCTACCTCTTTAGCGACAGTACGTCTTTTGATAAGTCTACTTACTTTTAAAAATTTATCTAATCTCATGACTAGATTATAACACAAAAAAATATTAGTTTAAAATTATCTACAAAAATTTTTTAGAGATTTATTTCATCCCACAAGCTTTTTGAAAAAGCATTAAGTTTTTTACAGGAGATTAAAAAAGCTAAGGCAGATATAACAATTATCAAGAAAACCTTAAAGGCTTGAAGAATTCGATGTTCCACGTGAAACATGGTTGAACCAAAATAAATGAGAAAAACCATCAAAGCTAGAGATATCCAGTAGTTAAAATTAAATATTTGCTTGGGAAACTTGCGACTTACAAAAATATAAAGAATCAAAATTATCAGTAAACTGATAAGACTTGAAGAACTTGCTCCGCTTAGACCATAACTTTTTGTAAGAAAGGAAGTCAGACTCAACTTAACAAGAAGACCGACCAGAAGAATCAAAGCTGACATCTTATTTTTTCCTTCAAGAAATAACAGGTGGTGATAAAACTGAATAATCCCAACAAAAGCAACCTGACTTGAAAAAATAATCAAGGCCTCTGGCTGACTATTAGTCTTAAATAAAACCTCATTCATCTGGGGTAAAAGAAGACACAAACCAACAGTTAAAGTTATCGATAGGTAGACAACCAAGTCAAATATCGTTTTAAGATAGCCATCATCTTTTTCTAAGCTAAGCTTAGGTAGAGCACTAGTAAAAATTGATGTAACAAAGACCAGACCAAGTTGTAAAAATGGCTGCCCCCTATCATAAATACCTTTCAAAATCTCTGCCTGCTCACTGCTATAGCCGCCAGCAACCAAACTATCTTTAACAATAAATACGTCAATTAATTGAAAAATTAACATATAAATCATAAAAAAGACAAAGACTAGCGATGATAGACCAAATTCCCTAATAATTTTTACCTTGTCATCAATCTTCCAAAAAGATTTGAACAAATCCTTAACCTTTAAGTTCGATTTTGACATCAAATAAATTAAAGCTACCAAACCAGCAAAGAAACTTCCCAGCATAGCTAGGGAGCTTACCAGGTAAACATCTTTATTGAAGCTAATAAAACTTGTAGCAGCCAAAATTATCATTGACACCCTGACAAGCTGCTCAAGTAACTGAGAAATGGCTGTTGTCTGCATGTCAAGTTTACTCTGATTTACACCCCTGTAAAGGGATAAAAAAGGTACTAATAGCAAAGGAAGAACCGATGAAACCAAAGGCAAGGCTAAATTTACTGTACCCATGGCCTTGGCCAGAGGTAGGGCGAAGAGAGATAGAATAACAAAAGCTGCGATTGAAAGAAAAAGGGTTACTTGGAAGAATTGACCCCTTACCTCATCTGGCTTTTCTGAGGTATTAAGTAAACTTGATAGGAAATTAGGGAGGGCTGTAAGACTAAGACAGGTAACAATAGCATAAAATGGGTAGACCTGTTGGTAGGCATAAAACCCCAAATCACCTACTATATTTTGGTAGGGAAAGCGGTAGATGGCTGATAGGATCTTCCCAACTAAGCTAGATATAATTAAAATATTTACCCCTTTAATCCTTTTGGACATTTAATCCTCTCCTGCTGTGGTTTTTCTAGGTTGCTTACCGTCCCTAATCTCACTTAATCTTTCAGTAAAGTTTACAAGTTCAGTCAAGTAGTTTACACTTTTTATCTTCTTTATATCAAAGCGAAGTACCATAACTCCACCCTCATCTCCAATTTTTACAGGTAAATCAGTCTTAGATAGGGCATCAAAATAATCTTGTGGAAGATAGGTATTTTTTGCCAAGCTAGACATAGTGTAAATAATTACATCAACCTTCTTCACAATTTTTTCAACAAGAGCATTATCAGCATAGTGTTTTAATAAACCAACTTCAAGTAAGTAGGCTACTGGATCTGGATACTCCCCGAAACGATCAATTAACTCATCTTGGATATTTTCATAGTCTTCACGGCTAGAAATTTCTCTAATCCTCTTGTATATTTCAATTTTTTGCCTTTCATCGGTAATATATTCTGATGGAATAAAGGCGTCAATACCAATATTAATTTCAGCACTAGTCATTGGCTTAGAATTTTTTCGACCGAGGCGATTATTGACAGATTCTTCAAGAAGCTGGCTGTAGAGGTCAAAACCAACACTTTCAATAAAACCTGACTGCTCAGCCCCAAGCAGATTACCCGCACCTCTAATTGATAGGTCTCTCATAGCTATCTTAAATCCACTACCAAGCTCAGTAAAGCCTTTAATAGCGTCTAGTCTCTTTTCACTGACCTCTGTCAACTGCTTACTTGGATCATACATAAAGTAAGCATAGGCTATCCGGTTACTCCGACCAACGCGTCCCCTCAGCTGGTAAAGTTGGGAAAGACCCATATAATCAGCACTTTCAACAAATAGAGTATTGGCATTGGGGATATCAACACCCGTTTCAATAATGGTTGTTGTAACTAAGATATCATATTCCCCGTTAATAAAGTCAAGTAGGGTATCTTCTAGTTGGACTTCATTCATTTGACCATGTACATAACCAATTCTTGCCTCAGGAATTAATTCTGATAGTTGATTCACCTTTTGTTCAATGGTGTCAACCCTATTGTAAAGGTAAAAAACTTGACCTCCCCTACTTATTTCACGAAGGCTGGCATCACGAATTACCCCGTAATTAAGCTCCATTACATAGGTTTGGACAGGATATCTATTAGTAGGTGGAGTTTCAATGACTGAAAGATCACGTATCCCAAGCATCGACATGTGTAAAGTTCTTGGGATTGGGGTAGCTGTGAGGGTCAAAACATCAACCTGGGATTTCAATTCCTTTAGTCGTTCCTTGTGCTTTACACCAAACCGTTGTTCCTCATCAATTATCATGAGACCAAGGTCAAAGAACTCAACATCCTTGGATAAAATTCGATGGGTTCCAACAATGATATCAATTCTTCCCTTTTTTAAGTCGTCAAGGATTTTAGTTTGTTGGGCCTTGGTTTGAAAGCGGGAAAGAACTGCTATTTCAACACCAAATTCATTAAAACGATCTAGCATAGTCTTATAGTGCTGCTCAGCAAGGACTGTTGTCGGAACAAGAACTGCTACCTGCTTGTGATTGTTTACCGCCTTAAAGGCCGCTCTCATGGCCACCTCTGTTTTCCCAAAACCAACGTCACCGACCAATAAACGGTCCATCGGTCTGTCTTTTTCCATGTCCTTTTTAATCTCATTGACACTTCTCAGCTGGTCTTCAGTTTCGACAAAGGAGAAATTATTATCAAATTCAGATTCACCTTTTTCATCCCGTAAAAAGGCAAACCCTTTTTGACTTTGACGAATGGCATAAAGTCTAATTAAATCATCAGATATGTCCTCAACCTGCTTGTTTACAGTCTTCATAGTTCGCTTCCAGCGACCATCATTTAACTTATTTATCTTAGGTGCCTTACCTTCACTTGCTGTATATTTGGTTAGCATGTCAAGTTGATCAATGGGAACAGATATCCTGTCTGAATTTTGATATTGAATGGTTAAATAATCCCTATGAACCCCACCAATTTCAATGGTCTCAATTCCTAAGTATTTACCTATACCATGATTTTTGTGGACAACAAAGTCGCCAATCTCAAGTTCATTATAATCTTTCAAACGTTCAGCATTTGAAATTTTACTTGAACGCCTTATTTTTTTCTTCCGAACCTTTCCAAAAATCTCAGCCTCAGTAATTACCACTAATTTTTCATCTAAAAAATTAAAACCCTTAGAAATTACTGTTGATGAAATCAAGTTTACTTGATTTTTTCCCAGATTATCTTCAGCAACCTCTTTAAATTTTAATCCCTCATCCCTAAGAGCTTCCTCCATTTTCCCGTATTTTTGAGGGCTAGCTAGAAGAACAACTGTGTACTTATTTTTTATAAATCTTGCAATTTCAGCGGTAAGGAGGGGTAGTTGGCCAAAAAAATCCTGCATGCTATGTTGATTAAAATTATAAATAGCATCAAATCTAAGATTACCTAGACCCTTTTGGAAGTTTGAAAAAAAAGTTGCAGGCTTATAATTTCGAACCTTGGGCATGGTATCTGCTAGATATTCCTGTCCATCTATGTGGTGATTAAGGTTTTTTTCACCGACAATAAAATCACCCAGTTCAAGATTAATTTTATTGTTCATCTCATTTATTTTTTGAAAATCATCAATAAAAATCTCAATATTTTTTGGAAAATAATCAAGAAGACTTGTCTTTTTTTCATAGAAAAACTCTGAAAATTTTCGTAAATCTCTATGATAGTGACTATTCTTTGAAGCAGCAATAATCTCTTCCAAGTAAGATCTGACCTTTAAATCTGTCGTTTTTTCATGAACTTCTTTAAGCTTTTTAAGACCCCTAGAAAATTCAGCATCATCTAAAATGAAATCACTGGCAGCCTTTATTTCAAAACTGTCAATTTGTTGTAAAGAACGTTGACTCTCCACATCAAAAAATCTAATGCCATCTACTTCATCACCAAAAAACTCAATTCTTACTGGATAATCAGCATCCAAGGGATAAATGTCAAGAATATCTCCCCTTTGAGAAAATTCACCTGGAGCCATAACCCTTTGAGTTTTATCATAACCTATATGACTTAAGAGGCTAACTAAGGTCCTTAAATCATATTCCTGACCTACTTCAATAACTTGACAAGTCTTTTTAAAAGCGTCAACCTGGGGCAGAAGCTGTCTCATACTCAAAAAAGGAACAATTACAAAACCTTCCTTTTGAGGGTCCGTTAAAAAATCAAGGGCTGCCAATCTATATGCAAGTCGGTCCTTACTTGCAATAGCGTATTCTGCATAAACATTATCATCAGAAAAAAATTGACTGACATGTTCTTCCCCCAAAAGAGCTGTTAATTCCTCATAAAGTTCACTTGCATGATACTGGCTATCTGTTATAATTACATATTTTTTAGGATTGTTCTTATAGGCATTGGCCATAATTAAGGATTTTATATTTCCTGATAGACCCAAGATAAGCTGCCTTGACAAACTTGTAAACTTAGATTGCCAATTTTGTAAACTTCTATTATCATTTAAAAAATTTATCAAATCCATATCAATTACCATTATACTTATTCATACAAGCTATAAAATCATCATCCTTTATATAGTCAACACAAGCTTGACAGGCTTTTTCTATAGCTAAATCAATTGCAATACTATCATCTGTATCAAATTTCCCTAAAACATGATCAGGAACTTTCATCCCGTGCTTGGGACGACCTATTCCGATTTTAATACGGTTAAAGACAGGACTACCTGTATGAGCTATAATACTTTTAATCCCATTATGGCCTCCTGCTGAACCCTTAGCCCTAAGGCGAATCTTTCCAGGTTCCATATCCAAATCATCATAAATAACAAGAAGATTCTCGTTATCTAAACCATAATAAGAAAGAAGAGGACCGACTGCCTTACCTGATTCATTCATAAAAGTTACAGGTTTTACCAGGTAAATTTTTTCACCATTAATAAAAGTTGTTGCTATATCAGCTGCAAAAGTCTTATCCCTTGTAAAGGTTAAATTATTTTCTTTGGCTAATTCGTCTACAACCATAAACCCAACATTATGTCTTGTATCCTTATACTTACTTCCCGGATTTCCCAATCCAACTATCATTTTTGTCATGATTTTCTCCTGTATATTTACAAAGAGGTTTACATAAATGTAAACCTCTTTACTTAATTATTAAACGTTAAAACGGAATTCTAAGATGTCTCCATCTTGGACAACATATTCTTTTCCTTCTTCACGCAGACGTCCTGCTTCACGAACAGCTCGTTCGCTCCCGTATTGTAAAAGATCGTCGTAAGCCATGGTTACTGCTCTAATAAATCCTTTTTCAAAGTCACTATGGATAATTCCAGCAGCTTGTGGTGCTTTCATACCACGTTTAAAGGTCCAGGCACGAACCTCTTTTTCACCAGCTGTAAAGTAGGTTCCAAGACCTAGCAAGTGATAAGCTGCACGAGTTAGCTTATCAACACCTGATTCAGTAAGACCAATCGCTTCTAAAAATTCTAGCTTTTCTTCTTCCTCATCAAGCATTGAAATTTCTTCTTCAACCTTGGCAGAAATCACGACCACGTCAGCATTTTCAGTCGCTGCAAAATCACGGATTTGTTTAACGTAATCAATAGCCTCAGGATCTGCCACCTCATCTTCAGAAACATTTGCTACATAAAGAACGGGCTTAGTCGTAAGAAGGAACAATCCCTTAACAACCTTTTCTTCGTCCTCGTTAAATTCAATTGTTCTTGCTGATTTTCCGTCCTCAAGAACTGGTTTTATTTTTTCAAGAACAGCAAACTCAGCTTGAGCATCCTTATCTTTTGTCGTACGAGCAATCTTTTCAACGCGGGCAATTCGTTTATTAACGGACTCAAGGTCAGCTAAGATGAGCTCAAGATTGATTGTCTCAATATCAGCCATAGGATCAACAAAGTCACCCTCACGGTTTTGTTCACGCATAACATTTTCATCATCAAAGGCACGAACCACGTGGACGATTGCGTCAACTTCACGAATATTTGCTAAAAATTTATTCCCTAAACCTTCACCGCGGCTGGCACCACGGACGATACCCGCAATATCAGTAAACTCAAAAGTTGTTGGAACCGTTTTTTTAGGTTTAACTAGTTCAGTTAATTTTTGCAGGCGAGCATCAGGTACTTCAACCATCCCAACATTTGGGTCAATTGTCGCAAACGGATAGTTTGCAGCCTCTGCTCCTGCCTGTGTAATTGCATTAAAAAGCGTTGATTTACCAACATTTGGTAGACCAACAATACCAGCTGTTAAAGCCATTCTTGTCTCCTATTACTATCTATTTAATCTTTAACTTATAAAACCTTTTTTAATTTTTTTTCAAAATCATGGCGACCCATCATAACGATATGATTGCAATTGGTACATCTAATTTTAATGTCTGCACCCATTCTAATAATCTCCCAACGATTTGCTTTTTTCCCAGTCGATTTAACTGTACAGGCATGAGGTTTTTTCATTTCAACAAAATCACCTAAATCATATGTCATTTATCTGGCCTCCCCCTAAGATTAGCATGTTAATTTTACTATAAACTAACTAAAAAATCAATTTACTCACATGTAAATCAGTCCATTTTATGGGTAATAACATGACCTGGTCCACCTAGTAAAATTAAGTATTTTTCTACCTTTTCAATCTTGTAGCTCATTTTCAAAGCTTGCTCATAGAGTTCCATTTGAACCCTGTAACGATCTTCAAGTTTAGGAATTTGCCTATTACTCGTAAATCGATCAGTCTTGTAGTCAAAAAGAATAATTTTATCTTTAAGCTTAATAAAACCATCCACAATTCCCCGAATTAAGTATTGCTCACTAGCTTGAGAGTCAGTTTTCAGCATTGAAAATGGTGCTTCCCTAGTTAATTTATCCTTATTTTCAATCATAAATTGACCAAAATCACTGGTAAAAAAGGTGGATATTTTTTCTAAATCAATGACCTTCTTGACAGCTTTTCTTGCCGCTACTCTAGCTAAAGTATCCTTCAATCCATTTAAGCTCGTGTCATCAAGATCAACTAACTGCATAAATTCATGGACCGCACTTCCCAACTCACTGGGGCTAACTTTATCATTTACATCAAGTGTAAACTTGTGTAAAGCTTCCTGCCTCATATTGATTATTGGCTCTACTTCAATTATTTTTTCATATCTTTTCTTAATCTGACTAGGTGTTTGAATGGTTGGAAGATTTATGGCTCTTTTATATTTTTCATTCATCTCATCAGCTGAATCTAAAATCCTCCTGGCTTCCTTTACATCATCAAGGTAGAGCAGCTCATCATCAAATTCTTTAAGCTCTTGCTTGATTTCATCAAAAGAACCATCAACATGAGTGACCTCCTGTCCATCACTAAAATCTATAAGATTAATTATAAGTTTCAGTTGATCAGAAACAAGCTTTTTCCCTTCAAAGATATCAAGAAGCCCTTGACCTTCATAGGCATAAAGTAAAGCAAGCAACCAGTCCTGATAAGACTTTGCATTCTTTCTGGACTTAAAATCCAGCTTTGATTGTTCCAGATGGGCAGATTGATACTTGGTCTTCAGCTTATTTTCTGAAATTGCTGATACTATGTAAAGTTTCTTTACAGTTCTTGTAAAAGCTACGTAAAGTATCCTCATCTCCTCCGCCAAGGAATTACGAAGATTCTCTTCCCGGTTAAGTTTATAGGCTAAAGTTTCTATATTAACTAAAGCAAAGGGAAAATCTGTCGTTACTCGGTCTGTAAAATTGGCCTTATACTGACTACCAAGCCCTTTTTCTTTGGATAAAATAATCTTACCATTCAAGTCTTTTTCATTAAACCTGCCTTCAACTTTCATCAGGAAAACATAGTTAAATTCTAAACCTTTACTCTTGTGGATGGTCATCACCCTTACAGAATTATCTGGCAGGTCAATATTTACACTGGCAAGATCATTGTTGTGCTCTAAGAACTTATCAATCATTTTGATGAAGCGGTAAAGCCCTTTATAACCATTTTTTTCAAAACTACTTGCTCTAGTTAGTAAAGCTTGTAAATTTGCCTGCCTAAGGCTACCATTCTCCATGGCACCAACATACTCGTAATAATAAGTATCTTCATAAATCTTCCAAATTAATTTATGTAAAGAAACTTTACTAGACATTGTAATCCATTTACTAAAAAATTGATCAAAGGACTGCAATTTATCTCTTAGCCTACCCTCAATCAAATCCATCCTTTGCCCACTATCTTCAAGAACCAGCTGATATTTACGATAAAAGGGCAGATTATCCTCTGATTGTAAAGAAATTCTAAAAAGGTCATCTTCTGTAAAATCAAACATGGGTGAGTTTAAAAGGGCAACCAAGGAAATATCTTGAAGGGGATTATCAATTGCCCTCAAGCTTTCAAGCATGATCCTAACTTCCATTGACTCCAAGTAATTATTGCGACCTTCGTCAAGAATAACAGGAATACCCATAGCTGTTAAAATATCTTCAATTTCATTATTATTGCTTTTGCTCCGAACAAGAATTACCATCTCCTTATAATCCTTGCCCTGTGCTCGTAATTCCTTAATTTTATTAGCAATTACCATAATTTCATTTTTAACTGCTGATTGATTTTCTAAACTTTCGCTACTTTTAGGAGCAGGGGAGTCCTTTTCTTCATGATAGAGTAGCAATTCTGGATAATTACTAGGATCTTCATCCTTGGAAAATTCATTTGATCCAAAAACTAGCTTCTCTTCCTCCCCGTAGTCCATTTGACCTAGCTTCTCATCCATGAGTGATTCAAAAAAACTATTGGTAAAACTTAAAACTTCAACCTTACTTCTAAAATTTTCCTTCAACCTAATCAGCTTACCTCCTACATTCTGTCCATAAGAAAGATATTTAGAAAGAAATAAGCTTGAATCAGCCTGCCTAAAGCTGTAAATCGATTGCTTAATGTCACCAACCATAAAGAGATTATTCCCCTTACTTATAAGTTGATACAAGGCCTCTTGGACCTGGTTAGCATCCTGATACTCATCAATCATAATTTCATTGTACTTGTCTGCTAAAGTTTTTCTGATGCTCTCATTCTCTTTAAGAATTTTCAAGGCCAAATGATTGATATCGGCATACTCCAAGAGATTCTCCCTTAATTTTGCTTTTAAGTAAGCATCATAAAAGGCGAGAGCTACCTTCTGCAAGTCTTCCAGCAGAGGCAAAGCTTTACTACTGAATTCTTCAACCAAAGATGGATGGTTAAGATTATTTATAAATTTTAAAATTGATCCAGGCTTACTTTTACTACCAACTAGACTATTTTTTTGTGCCTTAAATTCCTCTCTTTTTTCCTTGATTAATTCATCGTCTGTTTTTCCAAAGCGGATATCAAAATCCAAGCCAGAAAAAATTTGTCCAAAGGATTCTAAATCATTGTTAACCATAGCCTTAACTAGTCTTGGTAGTTCATCAAAAAATGAATTAACCTTTTCAAGCTGTTTTTTGGTAGTAAAAAGGTCACTGTCCTTATAAAATTCCATCAAGGTGATAAAATCATAGACATCCTTCTTCCATTCTTCAAAAAATGAATCGGGTAGATCAGTAAATTTTAGGTAATCATTGGCTGCCTGTAAAAAGTTGTGCTGTAGCCAAGCTCTCGGGTCTTCAGTACTTTCTGAAAAAGCATGAATCTTGTAAATTACTTCTTTAAAACCCTTATTATTACGGTCATTTGAGTAATTTTTTGCTAGGGCTGTAAACCTATCTTTACACATCCTCAAGTCTTCAGCCAGCTGATCACTTCCAGCTAAGTAATCTTCAAAAAGAGCTGTGAAAGTTTCTTCTTTTAGGACATCCTGTTCGGCCTTGTCGGCCATAAGCCTATAATTGGGATCAAGATCAATGGTATAGTAAAACTGTTTTAAGATGTAGCTAGTATAAGCGTCAGTGGTACCAATGTGGGCTGTATCAAGACCCTGTAAAGCTTGTGTAAACAACTGCCTTTCGACAGGATCCTTTGATAACCTCCGCTCTTCCCGTAACTTCTTATCAATCCGGCTTCTTAATTCACTAGCAGCCTTAACTGTAAAGGTTGAAATAAAAAGATCTTCAATCCTAATTCCCTGCCGAATTTTACCAATAATTCTTTCAACCATTACAAAGGTCTTACCACTTCCCGCACTAGCAGATACAAGGATATTTTGGCCACTATCTGTTATGGCCTGGGTTTGTTCTTTTGTGAGTTTAAGCTCTGTCATCTGAAATCTCCTTAAATATATCTTCCCTTGATTGCTTACCGATCTGCCTGGTGTAATTCATATGGATATTTGGTTCAAATTTACAAATCGCCTTCAAATTGCAATATTCGCATCCCAAAACCTTACTTTTATCAGCAACTGGATTTATTTCAAGCTCACCATCCAAAAGACTTCTTGCCGCTCTCTTATAAAGAATTTCATTATGGCCAATCAAGTCATCAATTTCCTGCTTGGAAAAATAATTATTTCTACCTATATCATAGAGCTTTGTATCTCTTAGATAAGGAAGGTCATCTCCATTAAAAATTCCCTTGTAGGACATCTCCTTGAGAAGCTTACTTGGTAGGTCATCAAGACTTACTAAATCCTTGAGATTAAATTCTGGATTTTGTAGCCTTAGGTAGCTTGCACCCCAAATATCACTTGAATAATTCCTTCTTAGGATATCTAAATAAGTCATAAACTGTAAACTTTGACCACTAAAGGCCTTATTCAAATCAAAGAATAAATTACCCGACTTATAATCAATGATTCCGATTTTATCTGATATCTTGTCAATTCTATCAATCTTACCTCTTAATTTTAAGTCGTGATTTTCATCAATTTTAACCGAATAATCAGTAAGCCTAGATTGTGGAAAACCAAATGTCTCCTCAAACTTCTCTGGACTGATATTGCCCTCTTTTACAACACTTAAGAGCATGGTTGATGTCTGCTCAATAATATCAATTAGATTTTGATAAAGATATTTCCCCGTTTCATTTTGAAAATAGTAGCGGTAATTTCTTTCTGAATAGACCTCCTTTAATGAAGCCTTAAGGCTCTTATCAAAATTTTGAGAGTTAGGCCCAATAAGCATTAAGCGTTCAAAAACTTCATGAAAGTAGTTTCCAGAAATCCTAGAATCAAGTGACAAGGTTTCAAGTTCTTTTAATAGTAGAGTATTGTTAATAAAGTACTTATATTGGCAATTATAAAAGTTCTCAAATGAAGAAACTGAGGCATATATCTTATCCTTGTAAAAACTATCCACTACCTCCTTTGAAATTTTACTTGGTTTTATTTCATCCCTTGCTCCCTCAATAATCTTATTATATTGGGGATTATTTTTTAAAATCCTTGTCAAACTCCGCCAGAAGGCTAATCTTGTGGACGAATCCTTGGCCTTAAGAGATGTTTCGTCTTGCATCAAACGCTCTAACTTACCAATATTAGCTAAAAGACCCGGATAATTACCTATCTCCTCAAGACCAGACGCAAGATTTATTCCACCTTTTACCTGGACTTTTATCCCCATATCCACCAAAAACTTAAGATAGGGAGAAAAATCTTCCTGGCTAGAATCATACACCTGTGGATAAGACAAAACTAACTTTTCTGTTGCAGAATTAAAAAGGGATAGGGCATTATAAATATTCTTAGCACTACTTGTTTGGCTCAATTGATCAATAAACTTACTAACATTATCCCCAGGCCTGTTATTATCTTTTAAAGATTCATTAATTTTTAGCCTGTCATCATCAGATAATAGGGTTGTATTTGTTTTACTTTTAGGAAAGTTATTTTGGCTAAGACCTAAAACATAGACATATTTAGAACTCCTAGGCTCAACAAGCCCACAGTCTCTAACCTTTACAACATCAACATTAGCTGGAATACCTCGGTAAGTAGCTGCTGCAAGACCTGAGTAAAGCAGGTCTAGGAACTCTTCCATGGTTAGCTTTTGCCCATCAAAAACTGCCAAAAACTCTTCCATACTAAGAAGCATCAAATCCCACACCTGTTGGTGGCGATTTGCTGTGGCAAAGTCATTGTTATCCTCAGCTTCTGTGTATAACCTGTCCATAATCTGGATAACTGAGGCATCTTTTAGGAAATCTTTAAAGTCTTTTACGACATTTTTTGCAAGTTTTCTTCTATTATAAGTAGTTATTTTTTGTAAGGGAGAATTTTCCCCAAAAAGTCCTTCTCTCAGCTCATTTATCCTAAAAAGATCATCCTGGTCAAAAATACTTGTAAAGTCACTAAGGTAGTTCTTTCTTCCATTAATATTATTTGCTGCCAGGTAGAATTCAAAATCATAGACATCATCTAAATTATAAGGAAGGGGAAAATAGATCTGAGCCTTCAAGAGATTGATAACGTCATTTAAATTATAGTTATAACGCTTAAGCCTGATAATATTCTCAATTAAAGTAATGAGCGGATGATCTCGCATCGACTCTTCATTGGAATAAAAGATTGGAATTTCATACATGGAGAAAATTTGTTCCAATTTTATTTGATAATTATCTGAATCACCAACTAAAACTTCAATATCCTTGTAGCGAACACCTTTACTAACAAGTTGTCTAATTTCCTTGGCTGCATATTCAATCTCTTCTTTTTGGTTTACAGCTTGCCAAAGCTTTACACGTTCACTTTCAAGATTTTCTAGCTTGAGATTATATGTTTTTGTCGAAGTTGGGTCATTTTCATTCTCCCAAGCTTTAGAAATTTGAGTAAAGATTGGATTTACATCATCATTTACAAAATATTCAAGTTCTGCTGAAAAATAATTCTTGAATCTAAGCATCATCTCTACTGAATTTTGATAGACACTTCCCTGTAAGAAGGTGCTTGTAAAGGATTCTTTGCTTGCATATGTACCTATTATAAGGCTTGAAACCTTTTGACTTAACACTGATATAAGTCTTTCTTCCTCAGCTGAAAACCTAGAATAACCATCGATTACAATAACCAAATCCTGTAAATTATTAGTAAATTTGTCATTTACAAGATCGTCAATGAAGCTATCAAGCTTAGAATAGTTAGCATATTTTTCAGCAAGCTCTAAATTAAAGCAATCGATAATTTTTGCTAACTCTCTCATTTTTTCATCATCTTGACTTGACAGTAAATCTTGACTCGTCAGATTAGATTTTTCCATTTCTTGGTGTAAATCTACTAGTGAATCAAGGAAAGGTGCACTAGAATTCATCGAGAAATAAAGGGGCAGCTCTTTTTTGGAAAAACTTTTAATAATCTTTTTAAAAAGCATGGTTTTTCCAACCTTGGTAAGTTCAATTTTGTCTTCATAGGTCGACGACTTTGAAAAATACCAGGGCAGTTGCTTAAAGCGGGAAACCGTTAAATCAAAAAGAGCAGTATCCCTGCCCTCAGAAAAAGCTTCAAGGATTTCCTTCTCCTTTTCAAAAGAGAGGGATGATGGAACCAGGTAAAAAATCTTCTTTCCCTGATTCATAATCTCCTTGGCCCTCCTAATGAGCTCGCCTGTTAAATCATTGTATATATCCGTATAAATTATCTTCATGTCTACCTCATTCCATAAAAAATAAGACTAATTTCTTAGTCTTATTCTAACATATTTGCTCTTAAGTCTTAATTTGTTCTCACTGGAGTTATAAGCTGAATGAAATCAATTCCCTCACTATTTGGTACTAGAGTAAAGGGACGAACGCCTGAGATGAATCTAATACGTACCTCAGCGTCCTGGATGACTTTTAGGGCATCAATCATAAACTGTGGATTAAAACTGATTACAAGATCATCTCCGTGATATTTAAGGGCATCAATTTCCTCATGAACACTTCCCACTTCTGGTGAGTTAACAGAGGCGATAATTTTGTTATCTGCGATTGTAAGTTTCACAGTACCATTTTGAGTGGCATTACTTAACAGGCGAGCACGGTCCATAGTATGTCTTAAGGCCGCTGTATTAAAGGTTAAATCAAGGGTATAGTCTGAGTCATTTGGGATTAAACGATTTGTTTCTGGATAAGTTCCTTCGACCAGACGTGTGTAGAAGCTCGTAGTTTCGTTTCTAAAGAGCACTTGGCTACTTGAAAGGAATACCTCAACATCATCATTATCGTTTGAAAAAACGCTCTTAAATCCGCTTAGAGACCTATTTGGAATAACCACATCGAAATTTTCGCTTAATTTGTCCAAATTAACCACCCTTTGACTGAGACGGTGCGAATCAGTTGCCACGGCCTTTAATTTTTTATTTTCTAAAAGAGTTAGATGGACACCAGTTAAGATGGGACGACTTTCTTGGGTACTAGCAGCAAAGGCTGTTTCTAAGAAAATATTTTTTAGAAGGCCAACATTTATCTTCAAAGGATTATCTGTCGGAATCTCCTGGATCCGTGGATAATTTTCAGAAGCAAGTCCTTTTAGGGTAATTTCAGATTTGCCTGATGTAAGGAGGACTTGGTTTTGTTCAAGTTCCTTAAATTCAAAGGTTACTTCTGGAAGGTTTGAAACAATACTATCAAAGAAAGAAGCCTCTAGGAGAATACTACCAACACCATTGATAAACATTCCAGCATTTTCATCGTCCTTTGAAAGGAAATGCTCAATTGAGATTTGTCCATTTGAACCAGTCAAGGTTAGACCTTCTGCATCAACTGAAATTTTTACTTTTGACAAAGATGGAATAACAACTTTTGAGCTAATGGCAAGTTTAACAATTTTTAATGAATTTAAGAAGGCACTTCTGTTGATTGAAAAATTAATCATATTTTTAAACTCCTTTTTTATATATATATTAAGTATAAGTAGAATAGTAATAGTAATAAGTCCTGTGGATACTTGGGATAAGTGATCTAATCCCTTGATTTAAAAGGATTTATCCTGTGGATTAATTGTGGATAAGCTTGGGATAAGTCAGCTAGTTTTCCACAGGCTTATTTTAGACTACTTTTAATGCTATCGACATCTTTTTGCAAATCAGAGTCAACTTTCATCAAATCTTTGATCTTGTCGTAGGCATACATAACTGTTGTGTGATCCTTACCACCAAATTCAGTTCCAATTTTGGGCAGGCTATTGTCAGTAAGCTCTCGACTAAGATACATGGCTACTTGACGGGGGAAGGCTATTTGCTTAACACGTTTGCGACCTAAGATATCTTCAACACTTATATCATAATGACGGGCTACCGCTGCTTGGATTTCTTCGGTAGCCACAAGTGTTTTAACTGCATTGGGTTTAGCCTTAAGTCCTTCAAGAGCCTTTTCAGCCATCTCAATATTGGCTGCTGAAAGGTTGGACGTTTTGGTGACGAACTCAACTCTGTTGAAGGCCCCTTCAAGTTCCCTAATATTTGAATCAATTTGTCCGGCAATATAGCCCAAGGTTTTATCATCAAAATGGATATCAGACTTCTCAGCTAGATTTAGCAGGATGGCCATTCTTGTTTCATAGTCTGGGGGAGTAATATCAGTTGTAAGTCCCCACGAGAAGCGTGAAACTAGACGCTCTTCTAGGTTATTAAGCTCCTGTGGAAGTCTGTCACTAGTAAGAACAATTTGGCTTTCCTTGTCGTATAAGGCATTGAATGTTGAGAAGAATTCATTAAGGGTTCCTTCTTTGCCGCTAAAGAATTGAACGTCGTCAAGAAGTAGTAGATCAAGATTTCGATAAGTATTAGTAAAAACATCCATCTTATTTTTTCTGGTTGCATTTACATAATCATTGACAAAGGTTTCGCTTGAGACATACTTTACCTTAGCTTTGGGATTATCCTCTAGTATTTCATTACCAATGGCATGCATTAGATGGGTTTTCCCAAGGCCTGCACCCCCGTAGATAAATAAAGGATTATATAGTTTACCAGGAGAGTCACTGGCTGCGATAGCAGCAGCTAAGGTCCATTTATTCCCTTCCCCTTGGACAAAATTTTCAAAGGTATAATCAGATCTAATTCCCATATTAGCCTTTTCATCAAGGCCAGAATCCAAGGCACTTCCACTAGGGTTTTTAGCTTCTTCTCTTGTTGTTTCATAAAGAGCCAGCTCATCATCAGTAATCTTATCTGAGGCAAGAAGGGTAAAAGTTATCTTATCACCATAAACTTCAAAGCCTGCAGTTGTTATCAGGTCTTCTTGTCCCTGCCAAAATGGTTCTTGGAAGGTAGTCTCAACAAGGATTTTAGCCTCCTTATTGTCGACAGTTAAGAGCCTTGCAGTTTCAATAAAATACTCGTAAGCTGCAGGTTTAATATTTTCCCTAGCCAGGGCCTTAATTTTATTCCAAAACTGCAACTCAAGTTTGTTTAGTTTCATAAAA